>MHYI01000048.1:1830-8468 GCA_001828295.1 Planctomycetes bacterium RBG_16_41_13
TACCAGGCGTTCAAATCCGCCTTCATCAAAGGCAGCCAACGTACGTCATACAAATGGGTGAAACACAAATTGCGTTAGATACTGCCATTGCACGGGATATTTATGTGCGCCTTGTGTAGAATATGTTATATGTTGCTGATTATCTCCATGAGAAAGGTAATATTTCATGGAAAAGATTGATTGCTATCGGATGCGGAAACAACAAACCTTTAACGAAAATATTAAAAGCGACTGGCACAATGAACGCATATCCATAATTATCAACATACTGAGATAAGCTGTTCTTCTTTTAACTTGACAATTCCTCCTTGGTGTGATATTAATTTCCAGTCATGAAAATTATTCTAAACTCTTTATTGATTGCATTTCACGCATACCTTTTTTTACCTTTATTCAATAGTGGCATTGCCAGTGGAAAAGACAAGGACATAATTATTTATAAAAAAGACATTATTATTCGTTCCGATGAACTTGAAGCAGAGCCTAAAAAAGATAAAAATGCCGCGGGATTCAAACCTATCGATAAACCTGTAGAAAAAAAACGAGAAACACCCAGCCTTGATATCGTTGACAAATATTTAAAAGAAGGAAAAAAATATGAGGCAAGAAATGCCTCATCGGATATATTTATAAATAAAATAATGCCAGAAAAACAAAAAGAGATAAAGGAACTATTAGATAAATTAAACGAAGAATTAATCTTCTCACCCTTGTCCTCTCCGGATGCTGCTATGTATACCGTTCAAGCCGGCGATATCATGGCGCGAATTGCCAAACAATTTAAAACAAATTATGAACTGATTATAAGGATTAACAACAAATCTCCCACGAGACTGAATATAGGAGATAAATTAAAAATACTTACGGGAAAGACGAAAATATTAATTAGTAAAAGTGATTTCACTCTGACTTTGCTACTCAATGATTATTATGTGAAACAGTACCGTATCGGCATAGGGAAAAACGATAAAACCCCGGCCGGTACGTTTGAAGTAAAAAATAAACTGAAAGAGCCAACGTGGTATTCACCCAATGGCGGTATATTCCCATATAGACATCCGGAAAATATTCTTGGCACCCGGTGGATTGGTTTTAAAGATAAACCAGACCTGTATGGTTATGGGATTCATGGTACGACATTACCTGATTCGATTGGCACTGCTTCGTCAAATGGATGTGTTCGAATGGTGAATAGCGATGTGGAAGAGCTCTATGATTTTCTAACATTAGATACTGAAATTATTATTCAAAGGTGATAACGCATGTATAGAAATGAGCCTCTCGAAAAATATTTAAAAGATGCGGCTGCCGGAACACCTGCGCCAGGTGGTGGAAGTGTGGCATCGCTGGTGGGTGCTTTAGCAACAACGATGTCTTCCATGTCGGCAAACTTTACTGTCGGCAAGGAAAAATTTAAGCACTATGATTCGCAATTGAAAAAGATACTTGGAGAGTGCGAGAAGAACAGAGAAACCTTATTATCCTTGATGGAGGAGGATATTAAAGTTTATAGTGGGATCACTCATGCGTATGGATTGCCAAAGTCGACCGATGCAGAAAAAAACAAACGTTCGGAAGAAATACAAAAAGCAACCATTACCGCAATGGAAGTACCATTAAAGACGACAATGTGTTGTCTTTATGTATTGGAAATGACGAGAGAATTGGTAGATATTGCAAATCCGAATCTGATATCAGATGTTGGGGTGTCTGGGTTTTTGGCTGAGGCAGCATTTCAATGTGCAAAATTAAATGTGGAAATAAACCTTGCTACGATTAAGAATCAGAGCCTTGTTGAAAAGACACAAAATGAACTGAGCCACGCTGAGAAGAAGGCAAAAACGCTTTTTAAAGAAATACAAGAAAAAGTTCAGAAGATAATAAAGGGATAATGCGTAACTTTCTGTTGTTTACAGAACAAATGCATAACTATTGTAAAACTCCGCTATTTTAGCAGGCAAAGCGGCTAACCTTCAGGAATTTATCATAAGCAATGGAATGGAAAATAACCAAAGGCTCCAAGGGATGCATCCTTTGCAGCAAGGAGTTTTGTGAAGACGAAGAGTATTATTCTGCACTCTTTGATGAAAATAATATCTTCATACGAAAAGATTATTGTACTTCATGTTGGAGCAAGGATAAGGGAGACGGGCCTTTTTCATTTTGGAAAACGAGCGTGCCACAAAGAGATAAACCTGTCCAAAAGTTTGTAAATAATGAAGTCTTTCTGGATATGTTTACCAGATTAGAGGGGAAAAACGAACCAAATCAAAGAAATCTGCGATATGTGCTGGCGCTTTATCTAATACGGAAAAAAATATTTAAATTAAAATCTTTTAAAAAAGAAAATGGAGAGGAGATTATCACACTGTATTTTCCAAAAGAAAATAAAGAATTCAACGTATTTAACCCAGATTTAAAAGATGAAGAAATTGATGCTATCACATCAGAAATGAGCCAACTCCTAAACTATCCTTACTTAGAACAAGAAGTCCTCATCAATGCAGATTAAACACGTATTGGATTTACATCCATAAACAAGTCGGGTTCAAACAATCATTAAATTTCCTCAAATCCCTCACTTCGTCGTTTGTATAATTTGGGAAACAGACGATTTCTGTTGTTTTCCAAATGTCTGAGGCTTTACCTAACTAATGGTTATTGTGAAACAGGAGTTGCGGTGCTTGCAGATGTGTTATAGCAACAGGTTCCGCAGTCAACGGTAATCCCTCGTATTTTCCTTTCTTTTAATGCCGTTCGAAGTTGCACTACCTGATCTGTATTGACGTTATTCTCTCTCTGTACTGCCAATAACCTAACCCGCAACTGTCTTGTCGTTTTAATACTTGGACACTTGGTTTTTTGAATACCTGCAGGACAGACACCAACGATTTTCTTCTTGTTTATCCTCTTTGCCATAGTGAATCTCCTTCCTTAATTTAAGTGTAAAGTTAACTGTCTGTTTCTTTAATTAAATCAGGAATTATAATTTCCAGAGTTTCTTTTGCAGCAGATTGTTCTGCTTCCTTCTTACTTTTGCCCCATCCTTTTCCGTATTCATTACTTTTTATTGAGACTATTACTTCAAAAGACTTCGCGTGATCGGGGCCCATTTGCTGCAAGACTCGATAATTAGGCGTAATGCCATATTCCTTTTGACTGTAATGTTGAAGAATAGATTTGTAATTCTTAGCATGCTGATTTTTGCAAACGAGGTCAATTTCTTTTTTTAAATGCTTTATGGTAAAATTGTAAGCCTCTTCTATGCCGCCGTCCAAATATATTGCGGCTATAACTGCTTCAAATACATTGGCAAGTAAGGATTTTGGCAGATAATTCCGGTCATTTAAACCCTTGCCTACTGAAAGAAAATCTTTTAGATGCGCCTCTACACTAACATCGGCAAGTGTTGTTTGACTCACCACCACAGATTTTATCTTTGTTAATTCTCCCTCACTACACTGCGGCATGGTTTTGTAAAGATAGTCTGAAATAATCATCCCTAACACCGCATCTCCCAAAAATTCTAATCGTTCGTTAGAAAAATTATTTTCTATTCTGCAGGAGGTGTGGGTTAGCGCTTTTTCAAGCACGCCGGGATCATGAAATGAATATCCTAACGTTAATTGACACGCACTGAGTTTTTCCGGGCTTATATGATTATTCGTTTGCAGTATCATTCTTTTGAAACTTTTTTTCCTTAAAAAGCATCGACTCTTCTATAGCAGTATATTTTGTTGCAGCATTGATAAGCTCAATGGCAGTGCTGCGCCTGAATGAAACGACTTCTACCCTGCAACCATGTGCTTTTAACATTTCTACAAGTGGAACGAAATCCCCATCTCCACTCACCAGGACTATGGTATCCAGCTTTGGTGCAATTGCTATAGAATCGATTGCAATACCCATATCCCAATCGCCTTTTGCAGTACCGTCTGGTCTCAGTCGAAGCTCCTTTGATTTTATTTCATAACCTAAACGGCTCAATGCATCTGTAAAGCTGGATTGGTCTACATCGGGTTTTTGTACCACATAGGCTATAGCACGAGTAAGATTTCTGTCACCTACAATTTCTAACAGGAGTTTACTATAATCAATCTTTGATTGGTGTAACGCTTTTGCCGAATAAAACATATTTTGGACATCAACGAATACCCCTATCCTTTGTTGAGATCCTCTGATTCGTCCACCTACCATGTATATCTTCCTTTCTAATAAAGACTTAATATTATGAAGATTATGTATAAGTACCTAATTAAAAATTTTTAAATAATGAATAACGTTGCGAAAATTAGGTAGGTAAAATAAAAATACTATATAAATTCAAAGAACGTTAAGTATGCAAGACGGGTTACGTCATAACATACCTTTATACAAAATATTAGAGCAACACAAATTTACATTTGAAATTTATTTTAATTTTAACAGCCTTTTGTAAACAGTCAATTAAAAAAACTGAAATAACTTAATTTTATTGACTCTTATATCAAATTTTGATAAATTTAACCTAATAAATATATAAATCTAACTGCTTTGTAGACAATAACTAAACATAAAATTAAAAATTTGGAATTAACTAAAACTCGCCATGGACATAGACTATTTGAGAAAAGAAATTAACGCACTGGATTCTAAAATAGTAGATTTACTCAATGAAAGAGCCAAAATCGTATTGAAAATTGGTGAGATAAAGAAGCAAAAACAGGCGCAAATCTATGTCCCAAACAGAGAGCAAGAGATATATTCACGAATTAAGTCGCAAAATAAAGGCCCTCTGACGGACGAATGTCTCGTTGCGATATACCGGGAACTAATGGCTGGTTCCTTGGTATTGGAAATGGCCGTTAAAGTATCATACTTGGGCCCCGAAGGAACTTTTAGCTACTTTGCCGCTAAACAGAAGTTTGGATCGTCAGTTGAATACGTTCCGGCACGGGGCATTGACGATGTTTTCAGAGACGTAGCAGGGGGAAGAAGTGATTACGGAATTGTACCAGTTGAAAATTCAACAGAAGGCAGCATAAGAGAAACACTAAACATGTTTGTGGAGTTCGATGTAAAAGTATGCGCCGAGATTATTTTGCCAATTCACCACAACTTAATGGCAAATTGCATAAAAGAGGAGATTAAAAAAGTATATTCAAAACCACAGATTTTGTCTCAATGTAAAAATTGGCTGGCAAGCAATCTTCTTCATGCTGAATTAATAGAAGTCAGTAGTAGTGCCGAGGCTGCTCGTATTGTCAGGGATGCTTCAAAATCAGGAAAAGAAGGGCAATATTATGCAGTAATAGCAAATGCAGAAATAGCACAACTGTATGGATTAAATATTCTTTTTAAGAACATAGAAGACAACCCAAACAATATAACCAGGTTTTTCGTTCTCAGCATGGAATATGGTGCACCGAGCGAGAAAGATAGGACTGCAGTAATGTGCTATATAAAAAATCGCGCAGGTGCTTTATTAGAGATACTAGAGCCTTTTAAAACTTATAATATTAATCTCACAAATATCGAGTCATTACCTACCAGAAAAAAAACGTGGGAATATTGCTTTTATCTGGATTTTGAGGGTCATGCATCGAATGAAACCGTTCAGAAAGCCCTCAAAGAGGTATCTAAAAAATGTTTTGATATGAAGATTCTGGGATCGTTTCCGAAGTGTGACTAAGAGGACATAATTCGAAGATAATGGGGAAAAAGCCTTTTATTGTGGGGAATTGGAAGATGAACCTCACACTTGCGGAAGGAGTGGAGTTTGCCAAATCGCTCGGAAATAATTTGCATGGCAAAAACGAAATCATGTGTGGGATTTGTCCGCCATTTATATTCTTGAAAGATATTTCCAAGGTGTTAGAAGGTAGTGGAATTTGCATGGGAGCCCAGAATATTCATAGTGAAATAAATGGCGCCTATACAGGTGAAATTTCAGCATTGATGGTAAAGGAAGCAGGCTGTACGCACGTACTGATTGGTCATTCAGAACGACGACACCTCTTTGGTGAAATTGACTCGTTTATCAATGCAAAGATAAAGACAGCGCTATCTGTTAATTTAAAACCAATTTTTTGTATCGGAGAAACATTAAATGAAAGGGAGGAAGGAAGGACAAAATATGTAGTAAAAAAACAATTAAAAAACGGTTTGATGGGAATTGATAATAAATGTGTAGAACAACTCGTGATTGCCTACGAGCCTGTTTGGGCTATTGGTACAGGGAAAACGGCTTCTCCTGAGCAGGCCAATGAAGTTCATTCGTTTATCAGAGGCTTTTTGACAGATGAATATGGGAAAGACATTGCCAATAGTGTATATATTCAATATGGGGGAAGCGTTAAACCAGAAAATACAAAAGAGTTGATAGCGCAGACAGAGATCGATGGGCTTCTCGTGGGTGGCGCAAGTATTAAGTTAGAATCTTTTTTAAAAATAATTGATGCTGCATCAATTCAGTAATGTTTTAGCAAGCGGATTTTTAATATTGGGAGAGTTACATGGTAAAGGCTGAAAAGGCATTTAAGTGGGGAATTGCAATCATTTTTGTCTTTGGAATATTAAATGCATTCTATTTTTTGAATATAGTCATTGGATTAAAAATTGCATTACCCATTTTATGTGTGTTTTTGATTGGGTCTATT
>MHYI01000049.1:0-211 GCA_001828295.1 Planctomycetes bacterium RBG_16_41_13
AGACAATCTACCTATTTGCCGGACGAATCTTTCCTGGGCAACGGAACGCACTTGAAAGGCATCCGCCGCCGACGTCTTACGCAAGCCACTTTGTGTGTCAGCTTCCAGCCGAACCATCCACGGGGCTACGGAATAGCGGTCAATTCTCCTTCCGCTATATAGTCAGGCAAGAGGGATGCCGCAGCGGCAGCTAATTTTTGTTTTTTTTCTG
>MHYI01000049.1:342-5883 GCA_001828295.1 Planctomycetes bacterium RBG_16_41_13
CGCAAATAGAGCACGTTTTCCCAGATAAAATGAGATGGTATGAAATTGTTTTTGTCAACTAAGTGGTCAGTCTAGCAAAAACCAGGAAAATTACAAGTTTTTTTATTTCGCACCGGTTCAACTGCGATGTTTTTGGAAAAAACGTTTGAAATCCTCTTTGTTTTTGTTGTATTGCTGAACTCTGTTAACAAAGTAAGCGGTGCATTTTTTCCCGAGTTGTTTGGGTTTAATTTTAAAAACGTACCGATATTGGTGTGCATCTCATCCAAATAAAGGGGGGGGCGTCGTGCGATATCTGCTTTTCATCGTTTTTCTTGCGTTCATTCCGTCTTTGCTTTTTGCCGATGGCACGGAAACGGCGCATCAAAGGGAACCATTTCAAAATTCCGTCTCTGAAACAACCAATAACACGGATGCTGCTATATTAAATATGTATTCATCAGAGGTTGCCTGGCTTGGAAACGAAGATGTAACTATTGCAACAAGACATGAAACGTCCGTAAGC
This sequence comes from Planctomycetes bacterium RBG_16_41_13, assembly GCA_001828295.1. Next base: position 848 of record MHYI01000049.1, read on the forward strand.
AAAGCGCCGGGTATCATAACCGTAATTACGGGTGAAGAAATTAAAAATTCAGGCTATCGCACATTTGCGGAAATTTTAAGAACCGTACCAGGCTTTGAAATTCTGAAGATGGCTGACTTTGGCGACGTGGTGCCGGCCGTGCGCGGAATTGAGAGCGCAAACAAGGTACGGCTTATGATCGACGGCCATTTTGTAAACAATCCCTTGAGGGGAAGCGCATTTAACGGTCTTGATGACTTTCCGGTTGAAAATATAAAAAAGATTGAAATTATTCGCGGGCCGGGTTCCGCTCTGTATGGAGAAAATGCATTCCTTGCGGTGATTAACATTATCACCAAAGACGCAGGCGATATCGGCGGCGCAAAAGTAACCAGCGGATACGGGAGCTTCAACACCTACGAGGAAAACGTTATATTTGGCGAGAAATATGGCAAGGTTAGTGTATCCGGTATGCTTCATTATAGACAAACTGATGGATTTGACGGCATTTTAGGAAGAGACAGACAAACAACGCTTGATGGGATATTCGGCACCTCGGCTTCAAATGCGCCGGGAAACGTGCAAGACGGACGCCAGGAATTCGCCATGAATCTGAAGGTTGAATACAACGACCTGTGGTTCCATGGATGGTATAACAACAAAAACCGGGATACCTTTATCGGCCCTCAATACGCATTAAGCGATGAATCTGACATTGAAAACAATTATGTCTTTGGCGAAATAGGATATAAAAAGGTTTTTAACGAAAGACTTACCATGCGTCCCAGGATATATTACGACCAATTCGATATTAAAATACACGTAGAGGCGTACGAGGAAGGCGCGAAACTCCCCTTTGATACCAATGGAGATGGCATCTATGACCTGTTCGAAACATATCCGGATGGTTTTGTCGGTATTGGCAGCGAGATGGAAAAAGCCGTCGGCACAGAAGTGCCGTTTGATTATGAGTTGTTTGATAATAACATCCTGACCCTTGGACTGGAATACCGTTTGATTAATCAGGGAAACGTTCACTATTCAAGCAATCTTCATCCTGCTACATTCGAGTCCCTTGATGCAATGCAAAATTTTTCTGATACCTATCCATACCTTGAAGAGGCGACGCGTCGAATCTGGTCGGTGTATTTGCAAGACACGTGGGACGTTACGGAAACCTTGAATATTACGATGGGATTACGTCGTGACCAGTATAGCGACTTCGGCAGCGCAATCAGCCCGCGAACCGGTCTGACATGGTCATTTATGAAAGACGCTTCGCTAAAACTCCTTTATGGCGAGGCATTCCGCGCCCCCAGTTTTTTTGAGATGTATATTGCCAATCAACCCGTGCTTCGGGGAAACGAAGACCTTGACCCTGAAACTATCAGGACATACGAGGCAGGATTAAGTTATAGATTTAACAAATACGTTACGAGCAGCCTTAACTATTTTTATAATGACGTAAAAGACCTCATTGTCTTGCGCCCATTAGCCTATAATCCCACGATATCCCGCTACGAAAATTTTGCAGATGCCCATATACAGGGTGTTGAAATGGAGACGAAGGTGGATATCGCCAAAGGCAATTACGTCTTCATGAATTATACCTTTCAGAATCCGGAAGATAACCATGGCAACGATCTGCCATTCGTTGCCCAGCACAAGGGTAACGTTGGCGTAAATGCGCATTATTGGAAATATATGAATACCAATATCAGCTCCTTTATAAGCGGCAAGCGGTCCAGAGAAGAGGGAGACGAGAGGAATGACCTGCCTGCTTATTCACTGCTTAACCTTTCCGTAATCGGTAAGGAGTTTTTCAAAACGATGGAGGTGCAGGGAACGGTGTATAACCTGCTTGACAAGGATTACAACGATCCGGGACCCGTTTCCTTGTCTGACGACGTTCCCAGGCCGGGCAGGACGTATTTTATTGGATTCAGCTATCAATTTTAGCCACAAAAGCATGAGACAAATATTGAATAATCCGGCATACCTTCCACCCGCCTTCCAAAGGAAGATGTTAAAGCACATCTTATGCCTTTGTATTTTAGCCATATTCTCCTTAATAACATGCGCCGTTTCGGATGTGATTGGGCGTGAAGGCATGGCCGTTGTTATTAAAAGCCAGGAAATTTCAGCTTATAATGACGTCGCCGAGGGTTTTCAAAGGGATTGTCAAAATAACGCTATTCATGTTAAAGCCATATACGATTTGAAGGGAGATATTGAAAATGGGAAGCATATTGTTCTTGATGTCAGAGAAATCAAACCCAAACCGGATATTATCCTTACGATAGGCACCCTTGCGTCAACGCTTGCAAAAAAACACATCAAGGATACACCGATAATATTTTGCGCGGTAATTAATCATGAACTCCTGGATTTACAGGGAACAAATATCTATGCCATTTCCTCCGGTGTGCCTTATACGGAACAATTTGCCGTTTTGAAAAAACTTTTCAATACCCGAAAAAACATCGGAATCCTCTATGACCCGATAAAAACCGAAAGGATTGTGTCTGAGCTGACGTCTTTGGGAAACAACTATGACTATAATTTCATCACAGAGAAGGTTTCCTCTAAAAAAGACGTTGGAGACGCACTAAAGGCCATCAGCAAAAAAATAGACGTCTTATGGATAGTGCCTGACGATACCATAATTTCAAAAGAGTCCATTGACCAATTTGTTGAAACATCACGGAAGAACCATCTGCCCATATTTTGCACGTCGAGCGCGCTTATCAAGCTCGGCGCGCTGATTTCCATATCTCCCGACTACTATTCGATGGGAGAACAGGCAGCCAGAATAGCGCGCGGGCTGTTAAGAAATCCATCACAAAACCCGCCGCGGGTCGAGCAACCGGAAAAATTGAAGATCACGATAAATGTCAAAACAGCAGAAATACTGAAAGTAGACGTATCACCGTTTCTTTCTTTGCCCGATGTGGTTTTATACCGGTAAACAGCATCGTAAGGGTTTATCTCCTGGCAAAGCGCATAATTACCGGTAAATGTCCGGGAATTTCAAAGTCTTTGGTAGGAGCTAACTCCTGTTGGCGACCGGGGACGTGCACGCCGTTGTGCATGTGCCAATCGCCGTCAGGAGACGGCTCCTACCGCTGCGTGTTAAAAGTCGCCGAAGGCCTAATGTAATTACCGCTATGAGTATTCGAATAAAACTTATCCTCTCCATAAGCACAATCATATTTATCATCGATGCTCTCTGTTGTATGTCGTTCTTTTTTTACTCAAAACGGCGATGTAATGAGGAATTGAAGCATCTTGGCACGGCACTGGCCAGTTTATTTGCAACGGATAACGAAATTAAATACGCCCTGGATTATGAACAACCGCTACTCCTTGCTTCACCGGTAAGAAGGATTAAGGAATTCGACAGAGAAAACATTGTAAGCCACATTAGAATATCGAATAACCGGAATACGCTCTTTGAATATAAGTCGCCATGGTCAAATATTGAAACGAAAGAAATTCCCGTAATAGATTACCGTAATTATAAATCTGAACCAAACCACAAAGTAATCATCATCTCCGGAAAACCATTCTATAATTATTTTATAACTATCCTCGAAAGGCAGGTTTTTTCAGGCGAGGCGCTTGCGGAACAGATGCTGAATGAAGGACCAACCGATAAGGAAAATTCAGCGAAAGGGTTTGTGCAGATACTTCTATCCACGGATACGTTGGACGAAAAAATACGTCAGGCCGTATTATACAGCATTATGCCCGTAGGCATTGGTATTGTTTTGGGCGGTTTGGGTATTACGCTGCTTTTGACAAGATATATCGTATCTCCTTTGCAACATCTGACGAAAGTCACGCAGGACATTGCCGGGGGAAACCTTGATCGTAAGGCACAAATCTTTCACCATGACGAGATCGGGCAACTGTGTGTTAATTTCAATCAGATGACGGATGCACTACGGAAATCGCACGATAATTTAACCGCGGAAATCACGAGCCATAAACGCGCAAAAGCACAACTTCTTACGTTATCCCAGGCCGTGGAACAAAGCCCATCCGCAATTGCCATTACGGATACTACAGGCATTATAGAACATATTAATCCCAAATTTACGGATTTGACGGGTTATACGTGGGAAGAGGTCTCGGAAAAGAAATTATTTAATCTGCTATTATACAATATGCCGTCTGAGAAATATGAAAATATCATTCATACCGTGCTTTCCGGCAAAATATGGCGAATGGAACTGGTCAATAACCGGAAGAATGGCGAGCATTTTTATGCGTACATAACCATTTCTGCCGTGCGAAGCGATGGGGGGGACATTACCCATTTTGTCGGTATTATAGAAGATATTACCGAGAGGAAAAGAACGGAAGAAAGACTTATTATTATGGCGGACCACGACCCCCTCACCAACCTGTACAACCGGCGCCGGTTCCAAAAGGAACTGGCATATTGGCTTGAACATAGCAAACGGCACGACAGCAACGGCGCACTGATGTTTCTTGACCTTGACAACTTTAAGGACATAAATGATACCCTGGGACATAATTCAGGAGATGAAATACTTATCAATTTTGCGTCTTTATTAAAAGAGCGATTGCGCGCAAGTGACATACTCGCCAGGCTCGGCGGCGATGAATTTGCGATTATCATGCCCAATACAAACGCTGAGCACGCGCAGTCATATTCAAAACAAATATTGCAATTGGTGCAGCAACATTTCTCGCTGTTTAAAGGGCAGGGACATACGATTACCGCGAGCGTCGGCATCGCGCTTTTTCCCGAACACGGCACGGAGGCGGATACGCTTCTAACCTACGCGGATTTGGCAATGTATGGCGCAAAAGAAGCAGGCAAAAACCGGTGCTGCATTTTTTCCCCCGAACAAAAACAAAATGTCGAGTCCAGGCTTTTATGGGATAAACGCATTCGCCGTGCCTTAGAAGACAACCATTACGAACTTCACTTACAACCCATAGTAAACCTAAACAGCAATAAGGTATTTGGCTATGAAGTGTTATTACGTATGATCGGTGAAAACGGAGAATTGATACGACCCGCC
>MHYI01000050.1:0-465 GCA_001828295.1 Planctomycetes bacterium RBG_16_41_13
CTCACCAGCCCGCGAAGCCTTTATGTACTGTCCGCAGACGGATTCTTTCCACCCGTCTTTGCCAAAATACACCCGAAGTACCGCACGCCCTATTTGGCAATAGTGGTAAATACGGTGCTGACGTTACTACTCGGGCTGACAGGGAGTTTTCACTATTTAATAGCCGCGAGCGTGTTGGTAAGCATATTACAATACATTCCCACCTGTCTGGCAGTTATTACGCTGAGACGAAAAAGACCTGACCGGAAACGGGGATATAAGGTTCCGGGGGGATACGGTATTCCCGTCCTGGCGCTGATTATTTGTGGATGGCTGCTTTGCCATGTGGAGCTGAAAATAATCGGTGCAACGGCTTTGGCAATAGCGGTATCACTGCCGTTTTATTTCAGGGGCAGGTTTTTCCGGGAAAACCCCTGTCCGTAGCGCAGCAAAGCCGCAACCAAAAAGAGTTTAACCATGAAGGGC
>MHYI01000050.1:589-833 GCA_001828295.1 Planctomycetes bacterium RBG_16_41_13
TGCGGATAAAAAGTATTTTCAGATGAAATCAGATCAAATAAATCCACAAAAAGGCCAGTATAACAATAATAGCCACGACGCTAAGAAAATATCTCTTTTTGAATAAAGACCTTGAAGGGCGCAGAACGGATGGTTCTGTTTCTGGTAGGTCAAGCCCGTCATATATCGTATCCTCTGACCATCCGGTATTTTCATCTGACCCGCATTCCTGGCAAGCAAGCGCCTTTCGCGGCGTCTGCGACCC
>MHYI01000050.1:993-12248 GCA_001828295.1 Planctomycetes bacterium RBG_16_41_13
TTACACATCATGAGGCTCCTGAGTATGTTTATTCGTAATAGTTCACCGCAGAGGGCGCGGAGACTTCGTCGTTCTCTGCGGTAAGCAGAACTGTTATGTTTATTTTATCTCAATGGCTTTTTTCAGAACCACTGTAGTGCGGGGAACATCGCTATGTCCCTCTTTTTTTGTGGTAGGCATTTGTTCAATAGCATCAACCGCTTCCATGCCTTTTATCACTTTACCAAAGACGCAATATCCCCACCCTGTTGCAGTTTGGCCCTTAAAATCAAGAAAACCATTATCCACCGTATTAATGAAAAACTGTGCCGTGGCAGAGTGCGGGTCCATCGTGCGGGCCATTGCTACGGTACCCCTCAAATTTTTGAGTCCGTTATACGCCTCATTTTTGATGGGATCCAGCGTAGTTTTTTTATTCATATCTTCGGTCATACCCCCGCCCTGTATCATAAAGCCCTTTATTACACGATGAAAGATTGTGCCGTTGTAAAAACCATCCCGGACATATTTGAGAAAATTTTCTACCGTCTCCGGGGCTTTTTCGGGATAAAGCTCCAGAACTATTTCTCCTTGATTGGTTTCGAGCAAAACTTTCGGATAAACCGTATTTGCCCGGGCATTTTGTATGAAGCAGGTTATTGCAAGGGCAGCACAAATAAGGATTGTTTTCAAATCATTCTCCTCTCACTCAAGACGTTATTCAGAATAAATACATTATCACAATTTTTCAAAAAACTAACCTGTTCCCAGCGTTTACTCTTTTAACCAGTATGCCAACTCATTTGTGACCTGTTCATGATCTCCAATATTGAGTTCAATCATTTTTCGCAAATGTGTCAGGGTATCAATATCTTCGCTTACAAATTTAAAACCAAAGTGGCCTGAATAAATATGGACAAGTTTTGCTTCAAAATTTAAATTAATATTCGACGAAGGAAGGTGGATTATTATTTCACATTTCTCACCTTTTATTATGGGAATATTTTCTTTAAATTGCAGCAATGCGCCCTTCAAAGATATGTCAAGCAGCTCTCCGCTGTATGTTTTGTCCTGATATTTTAATTGCGTGTGCGCCACAAAATTAATGCGGCTGAAATGTCTTTTACCATCCATTGTTATTTCCTACCCTGAAAAATGTTTCAAAAAATCCATAACTGTTTAACCGGTGGAAAAAAGAATAACACCATTAAATACTTTGCCAAAAAATGCAAATAAATAACTTTCAGGGTACTACCTCACAAAATCTGCAAATAAAGCCTCTATAGATATCCCCGCAATAATGCGGCCTTTATATTTTTCTTCAATTTTTCGTCGTCCGTCCTGCAAATGTTTTGAATTCAGCCCAAGATCGTTTGCCGTATACGCCTCTAAATATGCCGACAGGTCATCGGCAATCTTGATAAATTCTCCATCTATCGGGGCATAACCATCGCTATTGTATTTCTCATTTATCTTTTCGGTGGTAACATGTTTCACCCTTCCCTTTATTTTAATCTTGCTTTCATACTCATTCCGGGTGAAATATTTTATTTCCTCGAACCATCCATCTTCTAACAAGGGAGAGATTTCTTTTTCTGCCAATTCTTCTTCGATTTTGCTGATAGCCTCCGGCATCCCTTCCACAGACCTTTTAATCGGGGATAATATGTCCCTTGTCATTGCTTCAGGCAGATCATGAAACAACGCGCTGAAAAAATTATTATATATTCTTTTAGAACAGGCATTTACCTCTCTTGCAAAGAAATAACAAAATATTGCCACCAAAAGCATGTGTCCCAGGACGGATGTTTTTGGCAACCGGGGCGTTTGGCTCCATCGTATTTGAAACCGTAACTGTCCGCAGAGATCAACAAAGTTTAATATTTTCCCTTTGCAAATAATCTTTCGCATCCCGGCAAGATCCAGGAAGGGTTCCAGATCGTTTTTTAAAACCCTTTCAATTTCTTCTATTTTATAACCGGTAGGATGAACCTTCTTAATTATCTGAAATTCCCAGAAACTCGAATAAATATGAGATGCTTCCAATATTTTTTTTGTTAAATCATCGCCCTTGTTTGTATCAAACAAATAGCGCTTTAGTTCGGTGTTCATTTCTTTTGGCAGTCCTTCAAACATTGGTTTGAGTTGTTCATAAACCCATTTGTTGAGCTGCCGGAAGACGTCCGGGTGTAGTTTTTTTATTTTCCTGTATATCGGAGATTTTATATCGGAGATAACAATGCGCCGTAATAGTTCAAATATCCCCCCCGTTATTATGGTATCCCAGTTAACCTGCCGTCCTTTTTCTTCTTCATACTTACCAAGACAATAAGCGATGATCATTTTATGCGCATGTTTATCCATCTCCGTTAACTCTACAGGACGTATCATATCGTTCCATCTCTGCATGGAAAAGGCTTCAAATAATTGTAGCGCCAGCTCACGCTTTAGCACCTTTTTAGTCTCCCGTTATATGCACGTAGAACCGTCAAAACGATAGAAAACACGTATAAAACGCACCTTTCAATATTTAATAACCTTAATAAATGCATCTTCCCTTAAGTCGAGAATATATTTTTTCTTTAATCTTCCAATCTCTTCCCGGTACAACTTCTTATATATTTCGTCCTGTACGTCTTCAAATTTTTTTACTACTTCCGGTCTGACGAGTTCCATTTTGAAAATATGATATCCGACGGGAGACTCTGTTATCTTGCTGTACTCATTATCCTTCAGACCGTTAACAACATCCCGGAGTTCTTTCCTCAACCCTTGTATCTCGTCAAAACTCCATTCGCCTCCTTTTTCAGCGTTGGGGCCTTCTGAATATGACCGTGCTGCGGAGGAAAAGTCTTCCCCTGTGGAAAGAAGCGCCATGATTTTTTCAGCAAAGGCATATGTCTTTGCTTTGTCATTGTCGTGTGTGGAAAATTTGATCATTATGTGCCGCAGTTTTATTTCTTTTTTCTGGCAGAATTCATCCATGTTTTCCATATAATAGCGTCTTAATAGCTTTGGCGGGACTTTTACCTTGTTATTAACGTTTTCTTTGATTATTTTATCAATCATAATATCTTCTTTAAGCTCAGCTCTCCTTTCAATAGGATTTATTCCCTGAGATTCTGCTATTTCATAGAACTTTGATAAGGAACCAACATTTTCAACGGCGCCTTTCAAAAAATAATCCAGTTCTTTTTGAACCTCATCCATCATTGATATATTCGTGCCAAATACCTTCCGAGCTTCTTTCACCAACAGTTTCCTGTCTATTAATTCTTCAAGGGTATCTTCCAGAATTTTCTCAATATTTTTTGAGAATTCCTCCTCGCCATATTTACTCCTTGCCTCCCTGATGGCTGCTGCCGAACGTTTAATGACTTCATCCTGGGTTATTATCGCCTCATCAACGACCGCCCGAATGAACCCAAGATTGTTTTTGTTCAGGACATCTTCTCCGCAAAACAGGTATGAGCAGGAAAGCATTACCGGAAAAAACAAGGCATAATAAAGGTATCTTCTTGACATGTATTTCTCTTTTTGTAAATTTTTTTCGCAAATAAAACAGAAACCAATTTCAGTGCTTTCATTATGTTTCCCTCTCGCAAGATTTTATCAGCAATTTCAAGTGATTCAAACAATTTAATTTCGCGATACGCTAATTTATGTCAGGGAAGGTAAAAATACAGAACTCCAATGAGCAGCACTGAGTTCCCGGAGGAAAGATGCGCGACATATCGCGCTAAGAAAATAGGGCGGGAATCCGCCATTAAATGAGGAAATTCAATGGGAAATGGTAGTGGTGAGGTTTCGCGGTAATATCCTTCAAAGCGCTCCAATGGGTTGATAATGTAAAACAATTAATTGATCTGCCCGTAAAGCTAACATTGCATAGGTCTGTCCATTATCATCACTAAACTCGACTTCAAATACATTTGGCGCTAATAATTCTACAACAGTACCTACCTGTCCACGAAATAATTTTTTTTCCGGTAAACCTTCGGTCAATGCCACAACATCAAGTAACTGAATCTGATTTTTCATAAATTTATTTCTCCTTTTTAAGGATATAACAACTTGTTAAGCGTGGGAAATCTTCATCGTTACGAATAATCCAACTGCTACGAACCTTTGCCGTTCGTGTTGATCTTTTCATGGTAAAATCTATTACATATCGCTTCCCATATTTATCCTGATCTACCATAACTGCCCGGTGGGTGCCAACAACATTTAACAGTGCTTGTCGTAGTTCTTCCGCATCATTTGCCGTTAATCCAAGCATTGCCTCAAAAAAACGCGCTTTATGCTTACCCCGAGGATGATCTGAGTTTAAACAATAATACCGTAGCTTTTACATGTCAATGATTGCATGATCTGCATTTTGTATGTTCATAATAATAGTAATTTTTTCACATATTATTAGTAAAATCAATAATTTTTGGGAAAAATGTGTTATCAAAGTGTATTCGCTTGACATTAACTATTTCATTTTTTATAATCCTTTAAATCCTTGATATTTAAGGGATTCTGATTATTTTTGTTAATTTTTTCGATAGGGAAATTTTTTGCTATGGGCTCAAATACCTGTCTTGTTGGTTTGCAGTGGGGTGATGAAGGGAAAGGCAAGATTATAGATATACTTACTGAATCGTTTGATATCATTGTTCGGTATCAGGGCGGTAGCAATGCCGGGCATACGATTGTTGTTGATGGTGAAAAATTTGTATTACATCTTATTCCTTCCGGCATCCTCAGAAAAAACAAAAGTTGCGTCATAGGCAATGGAGTCGTCCTTGATCCCCTCCAGTTACTCCAGGAAATTGATGAGTTACGGGGAAAAAATATAGAGATCGGGGGGAATCTGCATATCAGCGAATTGGCACACCTTGTGTTTCCCTATCATAAAAAACTGGATGAATATTCAGAATGTGAAAAAGGGGGAGAGAAAATAGGCACAACCCGAAGGGGGATTGGCCCCTGCTATGCGGATAAAATGGCACGAAGCGGCATCAGGGTGTCGGATCTTTTTTGCCCGGAATATTTTAAACAAAGATTAAAACAGGTCGTAGATGAAAAGAACAGGATTTTCGTACATTTGCACGGCGCAGATGAATTGTCATGGGAGGCGATTTATGACGAATACCTTGGCTATGCGGAACGCATAAAACCGTTTGTTTGTCAAACGATAGAGTTTATGGATAAAGCAATAAAGGCAAAAAAGAGAATCCTGTTTGAGGGAGCGCAGGGTGCGTTGCTTGATGTAGATTTTGGGACATATCCATTTGTAACGTCTTCAACCGTTGTTGCAAGCGGCGCCGCTTCAGGCGCAGGTATTTCCCCCAGGCATATCCATAAGGTTCTGGGGGTAATGAAAGCCTATACTACAAGGGTAGGCAATGGTCCGTTCCCTACAGAGTTAACGGATAAAACAGGTGAGCATTTGAGGGAAAAGGGCTGTGAATACGGCGCTACTACGGGAAGGCCAAGACGTTGCGGGTGGTTTGATGCGGTATCCGCTAAGCATGCGATAATGGTAAATGGAGCGGATAGCGTTGTTATGACTAAATTGGATGTATTGGATAACCAGAAAACAATAAAGATTTGTGTTGGGTATAAAATAAACGGCAAAGAGCATAAATACTTTCCTGCTGATTTGGTTGCAAGGAAAGAATATGAGCCGGTTTATGAGGAATTGCCTGGCTGGCAGGAAGATACCTCCAAAATGCGTAATGTAAAAGACATTCCGTCCCGGACGTCAGATTACATAAAAAGACTTGAAAATATTTTAGACGTGAAAATTGAAATGCTTTCCGTTGGCCCGGATCGTGGACAGATAATCAATTTAGTATGAAGAAAAACGGATCGCTGCCTGAGCATATTGCAATTATCATGGATGGAAATGGCCGGTGGGCGCGGCAAAAGAAATTGTTACGGATTAAGGGGCACGAGACGGGCGCCAAAGCTGTTCGTGAGATTACACGTGAGTGTGCAAAAAAGCATATGAAACAGCTTACGCTGTATGCCTTTTCTCAGGAAAACTGGAAGAGGCCGAAACGGGAAATAGATTTATTAATGAAACTCCTCAAGAATTTCCTTATTGGCGAACGGGAAGAAATCCAGAAAAACAATATCCGCCTGACGGCCATTGGCAGAATCAAAGAATTACCGGAATTTGTTCAAAGGGAACTCTCGATTTCAATAGAAGAGAGCAAGATGAATACTGGGATGGTTCTTTGCCTTGCGCTAAATTATGGAGGACGGACAGAAATAATCGATGCGACAAAAAAAATTGCTGAGGAATTAAAAAAGGGAAAACTGAAGATAGATGAAATTACAGAAGAGTCTTTTAAAAAATATTTATACATGCCCAACATGCCAGATCCGGATTTGCTGATAAGAACCGGTGGAGAAATGCGCATTAGTAATTTTTTATTATGGGAAATATCTTATGCAGAGCTGTGGGTAACCGATACGTATTGGCCTGATTTTAAAAAATCACACCTTGAGGAAGCTCTTGCAGCATATGCGAACAGAGAGCGCAGATACGGGGGTTTAAAAGAGTGAGCACACTTAAAACAAGGGTAACGCTTGGTGTAATTTTATTTGCGGTGTTTTTTGGAGTAATGAGCCTTGACATAATGCTTTCCACAGACATTGGTTTCGGCTGTATTGCAATGGTTGCGGCAGGGATGGGATTGTATGAGTTTTACACTATTGCGGGTAAATGCGGATTTCGTCCGTTTCGCGTCGCTGGAATCGGCATCGGGATATGGTTGTTTGTAAGCTATTGGGTATCCATACATGGAGACACCGGCGCGGAGTCCCAGTTTTTTAGAAAAGATATTGTTCTCGTACTCATCTTTTTGCTGTTGCTCTTACAGGCGGTCACCCGCGGCGCAAAAGATGCGATTAAAAATATTTCCGTAACGGTCTTTGGCATTTTTTACGTTCCTTTTCTGCTTGGTTTTGCAATTGCTTTACGCCATTTTCCCAATGGAACATGCGTGGTAATAATGGCCTTGTTGGTTTCAAAATTTGGAGACATTGGCGGATATTTGTTGGGCAGGAAGTATGGAAAGCATAAGCTGGCAAGGAATGTAAGCCCAAACAAAACGGTGGAAGGTGCTTGCTTCTCTGTTATATGTAGCATTTTAGTGGCAGTGATATTTAATATTATTCCGCAAACCAGGGTAATCAGCCTGCCATGGTCAGTTTTGTTTGGAGCAGTTGTGGGTTCTTTCGCTATTTCAGGCGACCTGGCAGAGTCGTTGATAAAAAGAGATGCGAATGTTAAGGACTCGGGGAATCTGGTGCCCTCCTTTGGCGGCGTATTGGATATTATTGATTGTTTGCTGGTAAGTCTGCCGGTGACATATTATTTTTTTCTTTTTTTTAAGTTAATCTAAGCATGAATCAAGGAGTTGAAACACAAAAGTATGTTGCAATAAAGGAAGATATACAGGAATTTTTACCCGCTAAAGATGCAATAACCCTTAAAAATGATGTCGAAGCGTCCCTTTTATATGGAAGCCATGATAAAAATTTACGCCTTATAAGGGATGCTTTTCGGGTAAAATTAGTAGCACGTAACGGGGTATTGAAATTGGAAGGGGAAAAGGGGTGCGTGGGAGCAGCAAGAACATCTTTAATTAAATTGCTTGAAATAATCCGCTTCACGGGAAATCTGGGGGTGAAGGACGTGGAACAGACTATTATGGATGTGCAAAATTATGTTGAAGAGGAACACGCACAAGCAATCAATCTTTTCCAAAAAGAAATGTTCATAAGGCCCAAGACACAGGGACAGGCAAATTATATCGAGACCATCAGAAACAATGATCTTGTTTTTTGTATAGGGCCTGCCGGAACAGGAAAGACCTATTTGGCGGTGGCGATGGCGCTTTCTTTTCTTAAAAACGGATACACAAAAAGGATTGTACTTGCAAGGCCTGCAGTAGAAGCAGGAGAAAAGCTCGGATATCTGCCGGGAGACATTAAGGATAAGGTGAGTCCTTATCTGCGTCCGATGTATGACGCCATAGCGGATATGATGGACGTCGGGCAGGTGAAAAAATATCTGGACAGCGACCTGATAGAAATCCTGCCGCTTGCGTATATGCGAGGGAGAACCTTAAACAGCGCCTTTATTATTCTGGATGAGGCGCAAAATTGTACGGTAAAGCAGATGAAGACATTTTTAACAAGGCTTGGCACGAAATCAAAGGTTGTCGTTACGGGGGATATTACACAAGTTGATCTGCCGGTTGGAGAGTTATCGGGTTTGATTGATGCCCAGGAAAGATTTATGAATGTGGACAATATAGCATTCGTATATCTTGCCAAATCCGATATTGTCCGCCATAAGCTGGTGCAGGATATTGTTACGGCGTATGAATTATAGTATTTATCCGGTAAAATCTTTTTGGTTGCGGCGATGCCGCGCTATGATAGAAGAAAAAAATTCTCATGGAACTGGAAGTAGTAAACCGGCAGAAATCATATTCTATCGATAAAAAACGCATGGTAAAACTGGTAAAACAGGTGCTAAAAAGTGAAAACAAAGATGCCAGCCTTAGTATCGTAGTTACTGATAACAGAGAAATAAGAAGATTAAACAGAACTTTTCTGGGACATGATTATGCGACGGATGTTTTGAGTTTTATTTATGATGCATCGGGCAATCATGTCTCCGGAGAAATCATTGTATCCGCAGAGATGGCATATAAAGTTGCAAAGGAACATGACCATGATGCAGAAGGGGAAATAGCCCTGTATCTCATACATGGCTTGCTGCATTTAATTGGTTATGATGATAAAAAAAAGGGGGATGCAAAAGACATGCATCGGAGGGAAAAGGAATTATTGTCAAAGCTTGGGTACAATATTTCTGTCCCGGATTAATCCGTATATCATAATGCAGCAAAAAGCCGCAACCAAAAATAGTTTAACCACAAAGGACACAAAGAAAAACTTACAAAAAAAAGAAGTTTTTACAGGGTAATACTATAATATGTCCATCTTAAAAACAGATGCAATTACCCTGGGAAGGACAGATTATAGCGATTCCAGCCAAATCATCATTTTCTATACCAGGGATTACGGGAAGATACATACCATTGCAAAAGGCTTCAAACGCTCTTCAGGCAAATACAACTCGAAAGCAATCGATCTTTTAACGCATTACCGGATTCTCTTTATTAAAAAGGAACATTCTACCCTCCATACCCTCACCGATGCGGTATTGCAAAACAACTACCCCACGTTCCGGAATGACCTTGATACGTATTTCAGGGCTTCCTATATGGCAGAGCTTGTCAACGAATTTACCGAAGAAAATGACCCCAATGAGCCGCTTTTTGGTTTATTTCTTAATACGCTAAATCACATTGCCACCGACACAAACTCCACAATATGGTTATTGGCATTTGAGTTAAAAATGCTCAACATTTTGGGATACTTACCGGAATGGGAGCATTGCATTCATTGTAAAAAGAAAATACCGCACCATGAGAGGGTTACTTTTAATGCAGTGGAAGGCGGCGCAAGATGTGTGGGGTGCCATGGAGAATTGAAAAACGGAATGCTGATTTCTGCCGGCGCGATGTTTATTGCAGGGAGGTTGGCTAACCTTAATTTGCATCGGTTGGAACGCGTCCGGGTACAATTATCTATTTGTGTTGAAATAGAAAAGGTGCTGAGATATTATATTGTTTCCCTGTTGAAAAAAGAGTTAAACTCATGGAAATATGTTAACTTTTCCCCGCAAGAAGGCATAAAAGTATGAAACTGCAATTAGGTTTTTTCCCCGTAATAATGCTTGCTGTTACATTTTTAATGCCAACGGTATCTTACGGAAAATGGGTCTGGAACAAAGATACCGGGTGGATGCAGCCGCCGTCCGGTGACGTAGGATCGCTGGAACAGCGCTATAAAAATGCACTGTTCATGCTGGTGGAACAAAAGTATATCAGCGCCATAAAAGAATTTAAACTAATCATTGACGGACATCCGAGCTCAGAGTATGCGGAGCTTTCTCAGATAAACATAGGATGGGCCTATTATCTCAATGGAGATTATAAGAGGGCATTAAAGGCATATGATACGGTTTTGCGGGAATATCCGGGAACAAAGAGGACAAAAGAGGTACATGAGAAGGCGTTTCAGGTAGGCATTGCGCAAATGGAGACAAATGAGAAAGCCGCGATAAGGGTATTTGAAAAGATTATTGAGAATCACCCGATGGGACCTATTGCCCCTGAAGCGCAAATTAAAATAGCAGATAGCTATTTCAAGCTTGGATATTATGAAGACGCGGTGGATGCCTATAAGAAATTTATGGAAAACTATCCAAGAAACGAATGGATTCCCTATGTGCAGTATCAAATACCGCTTTCAAAAGTTTACTTTGAAAGGCAGCAGGAGCGCAACTATGGTTTGCTGGTATCCGCAAGGGAAGATTTTGAGGAATATCTCGTAACAAATCCCCGCGGGGTGTATGTTGAGGATGCCAGAAGAATGATAGAAGAGATAAGAATTATTGAAGCAAAACGGGAGTTTGAAATAGGCGAGTTCTACCTGAGGAGAAAAACCCCGTCTTCCGCGGCGATTTATTTTAAATATGTTATGAAAGATTTTCCTGATACTATTTGGGCGGAAAGGGCTATAGAAAGATTGGAATTTCTCAGGATGATTGAGGCGATAAAATAACCCTATGAGAAAAAGATAAAACATTATGCCAAAGTGTTTTCACAAAATTACAGTACCCTGTGTTTTTAAAAGAAGGCATTACACCCTTTCTGCTCTGGTGTTTCTAATGATCTTCTTTTTTATAACGGGATGCGGGTACAGCTCAAAGTCATTGCTTCGTTCAAATGTTCGAAGCATCTATGTCCCCATTTTTGATAATGATACCTTTCGCAGAGGATATGAATTCGATTTAACCAGGGCAGTACGAGACCAACTGTTGTTAAGAACAAATTTGCGTATTGTTGACAAAGATGAGGCAGATTCCATTCTGTTTGGAAAAATTTCAAGTGTAAATGAAAATGTATTAATTGAGGACAGAAAAGACAATATTGTGGAAAGTAGAGTAACTATCAGGGCGGACATTCGATGGGTTGATACACGGACGGGAAGGGCAATCGTTGAACGGAAGAATATAAAAGGCACGACAGAGTTTATTGTTTTAAGAAATGAAACGCTCACTTCTTCCAGTGATGAATCATTTGTAAAATTGGCGCAAAGTATTGTGGAATCGATGGAGGAAGATTGGTGGTAAC
>MHYI01000051.1 GCA_001828295.1 Planctomycetes bacterium RBG_16_41_13
AAAGGCCCTAAAAAATGCAGTTGAGATTAAGGAAGGGGCGTCTGAAGGTATGAGATATAAACTCCTGCTGGATGTTAGTTCTCCTGCCACTTGGATGAACTCAAAAAAATTCATTGAAATATATAAAGACACCCAAAAAAAAGGGTGCAGCACGACAGTACAGATTACAGTACAGCCAGAGATTTTAAAAGACGATAGCAAAATATTAAGAGAGGCAGAACATACAGCGCCTGTCAGAAGCAAGAGGAAATACATAGGGGTGGGTGGCTATGTAAATACCATAAACCTCAGCGCAGGCCCGACACTGATATTATGGCCGTTTAAAAATATTGCCTTACAGGCAAGCTACGGTGTTGGAACCTTTACATCATTTGAGGCGAGGGGATTTTACAGATTTGATCTGTCAAAGAGTTTAAATCCTTATTTGGGGGCAGGCTATCTACATGTTGAAAAAGATGTGACAGCTATAGGGATGAATACAAATATAAAGGAAAATAGCTTTACCATATTCGGCGGTATCGAGCTGCCTATTTATAAAAGCCTCTTTGCTTATGTTGATATTGCCGGCACACCTATGAAAATCGAAAAGGATCTTACAAACGGTTCCAGAAGAGCCGAAGTAACTGTAAGCTACAGCCCTGTTACAATTGGGGTAGGGCTTGTTTTTTATATTTTCTGATTATATACTTTATGAAAAAGGCAATAAAAAATTCTTTTTATGATTTTAAAAAACTGTTAAGGCTAACCTTATGTTTTTCTTTTCTATTTGCTCTTTCTGCCTGTGGAGGAGATGTTAAGGTGTATGAGAGCGCATCTGGCAACGCAACCCTGACATGGGATGCACCGACAACGAATGCAGATGGGACAGCGCTAACTGATTTAGCAGGATACAATGTATATTATGGGACAGCTTCAGGAAGCTATACTACAACAATAGATGCTGGCAATGTAACGACATATACGGTTGGTAATCTATTCTCAGGGACATATTATTTTGCAGCTACTGCATATGATACATCAGGAAATGAAAGCTCTTATTCAAATGAGGTAAGTAAGATTATTCAATGATATAAATAAATTATTACGGGAGGCTTACAATGAAAAAGATTCTTATAACTATTCTTTTATTGTTTTTTCCTGTGAATTTATATGCTGCAACCTTAGAGGTCGGTAGTGGTTATGCTTACGCTACTATTCAAGCTGCTGTAAATGCCGCGGTTGCAGGGGATACTGTACTTGTCTATCCCGGCACATATAACGAAAGCGTCCGTATCCCTGATTCAAAACAGGGCACATCTACTGCACCTATTACTATTAAGGCTCAATATCCTGCACGGCAGCCGTTGGATGGTGGACTTTGGGCTAATATAGTCACTAATAGGAGTATAATAAATGCGAGCGGAACTCCAAGCGCGGACGGTACGCCGAGCAACGGTGATGATTTTGGAATTTATAATGAACAAGGACCAAGTCAGTATGCTATCAGTAATATAATCATAGACGGCTTTTATATCCAGAATGCCACAGATTCAGGAATATATTTTACAGATGATTCGTATATCTGGATAAAAAATAATGTTATTGTCGATGCGGGCTATAATACTACTTTGGGTTCAGAGAACTGGGGCGGGATAGTCCTTGTAAGGACAGGCAATTCCATTGTTCAGAATAATCAAGTGCAGCTTACTTCTTCAGGTGCATCCGCTAGCGGTTTATTTAATTTAGATGGCAATGCAATGATAGTAGAATATAATGAATGTGATTTAAATACGCCAAGCAGCGGGAATGGCAGATGTTTTTATGTCAGGCTCAGCTCTGTTAATTCTAAATACCGGTATAACTATATAAACGCCGCAAGTTTAGCCAATACTCAATTAGCAAGATTCAGGGATTTTACAGGATTAACCCTGACTAATAATTATATTTATTCATCAGTGGCGCAGAATCCGTTTTTAATACATGAAAACGATGGGCCTGACAGTATAACAGAAAATCACAATATAAATAACAACACATTCTATTTCGCTGGGGGTGCCACGAGTAATGTAAATATTGTAAGTCTTGGCTATATTACCAATAGCAATGTAAACAATAATATTCTTGTATCAGGCATATCCGATACCCTTTCTTGCGGGTATGGCCGGGCATATCAGAGCTGTAATTTCGGCACAAGCAGTCCCAACTCAAATCTTACTATAGATAGCACGGTTTATTATAATGTTACATTCATAGATAATGGCGAGTGCGGAAGTGGCAATAACTGTTCTCCCACGAACACACAGAATACCAATCCTAATATTACTGCGGCCACAGGGTGTGCTGCTTCTGTTGATAATAGTATTTACGGCGCCAACTTAAATGTCAGTAGTATCCCGTATCTGAAATGCGACGGCACCTCTTATCCCATAGCAAGTGGATTCGGGATGCCACCTTCTCCTCCTACATCATTGAGCGTACAATAACTGTGAAAATAAAGGTATTGAATCTATCTTTACTTGTGTTTATTGCCTTTACTTTGCCACATGTTGCAGAGGCCTCCTTTTCAATACAACCAACTCATCCTCGTATTCTAATTACCCCAGATGAAATAAGCTCTCTTCGGCATAAGAGTAAAAACATATCTCCTTATAAAGAGGTATACACAGCCTTGAAAAGCAAGGTTAACAGCTGGTCGTCGCCAGCCGCAAACCAGTATATAGTCGGCAATCAAATTCAGGCTATTGTTTTTGTGGCCCTGGTGGAAGATTATAATACTGCTTATTTAAACAAGGTCGATCAATGGATTATAAACCTTTTTGAAACCCAAGGGGCGGTCAAGTTAGCCTTATCAGGAGATAGCGGAGCCATCTGGGGTTCTGCTGACACTATATTAGGTGTAGCTATGGCATATGATTGGTTATATCCGGCATTATCTTCTCTAAAAAGGACACAATATGGCTCTTACCTCATAGATTTTCAAAAAGCTGTGATTACTCAACAGGGAGGAATGACACGAGATGCATCGCGTTCGGACTATTCTAATCAGTTCTATTATTTTGACGGCATGCTGTCAGTTACAGGTATTACCCTGCACAATGAGGGAATTGACGACCGGTTGGCCCTTACTTATTTGAAAACCTTTGACAATTACCTTCATAATAATATGATTCCCACTATCAACCAGGTAGGAGGCAAAAACGGCGGCTGGCATGAAGGTTTAGGATATGTGGACCGAGCTATGACATACTTTACCTTCGAATTAGAGGCATGGCGTGTCGGTGCAGGTGAAGACTTATTCCCTCAAGTAACAGGTCTAAAGGGGTTAAGCAAATGGTTATTCTATTCTACACAACCTGATGGATATGTGGCAAATATAGGTGATGTTACAGGATGGCCCGTTAAATGGAGGGAACAAACCGGCCGACGGTCTGTTTTATTGGGTGCAAGATATAAGGATGGTTTCGCACAATATATGGCGAACAGCATTAGCCCAACTGGGAGTGGAAATTGGCCTTACATTATTTTTTTTCTTTTATGGCGCGACTCATCAGTTCCTGCGATTGACCTTTCGGCAATTGATACGGCCGAATATTTTGACGGTGTCGGATGGATAAGCATGAGAAGCAGCTGGGACAGCAATGCTATATTTGCCATGTTCTATTCCGGCAATTATTATTTCGGCCACCAGCATTACGACCAGAATAGCTTTCTGATTTTTAAGGATTCCCCTTTAGCTGTTGATAACGGAATTTACAACGTCGGGTCTCCCAGATATAAGAAAGCCACAAGGTTTCATAATACAATTTTAGTTGGGAATACAGGCTTCGATATCTCTTTGAATAATGCTAAAGCAGGTCAGGCAGGGGCTTCTCCCATGTATTATATTTCAGACCCCGAGAATTCAAGTAGTGACAAAGGAGATATTCTTCTCTTTGATAATGGTCCCGATTTCACTTATACAATCGGAGATGCCAGCAAAGCCTACAATGCGGGCAGACTGACAACCTACATCAGGAAATTTATTTATGTGAAACCTGATTACTTTATTATCCTTGATCGTATGATTGTGCCGACGACTAATTTTCCCATCCGGTGGCTGTTGCAGTCGGAAAATTCCCCCGAAATTTCGGGGAACAGCATTATGGTCACAAACGGAAATGGACGTCTGTTCAGTAAAACCCTTCTCCCGGAAAACATAAGCACCTCTTCCAATATAATATTTTCAGGTTTAACACGATACGGAGGGGGCAATTATCGGGTCGAAGTAGTCCCGTCAGTAAATAGATCCGAAGAATATTTTCTCCATATTCTATGGGCAACAGATTCGGGAGTTGAAACAATGCCTGCCGCTCAGTTGATAAATTCAATATCCGGAAACCTGGTTGGAACCTATTTTGCCGGTTATACAGTTCTTTTGAGTAAAAAAGGAACTGTTGCCACGCAAGAGACATATTCTATTTCTGCCACTGGCGCAATAAAACATCTCATTTGTGATCTAAGCCTGGAAGGATTATATGAAATTTATCAGAATGGAAATCTTATTATGACAAAAGTATCTTCTAAAGGAGGAACACTTCAATTTAGTTCAACTGGTGGTGGAATATTCAGACTAAAAGCCCGATATAATTGAAATGGCACGATTTATTCTCTCTTCTTTATAGGTTTAGCCGGGATCCCCCCCACAATCGTATATGCCGGAACATCTTTTGTAACTACGGAACCAGCTGCTATGATTGCCCCGTCACCGATAGTGACACCGGCAACCACAACTGAATTGGCGCCAAGCCAGACATCATTTCCTATATTTATATCTTTTTCTATGGGAGTTTGAATATTCATTGGAATACCGACCTTTGTTCCATGATTTGACGAGAAAATTTTTACCCCAGGTCCCATCAGCAAATTATCTCCCAACACAATTTTTGAATTCTTGCTTGCCCAGATACAGCAATACTGATTAATATGGGAATTAAGTCCGAGAGATATGTTTTCACCACATCGCAGCGATGCCGTTGGGTGGATCCTTGGATTTCCAGCAATCCTCATCTTTGCCTTTGGAGCAACATGATCATGCACATACCAGCCCAGAAGATTAGCAAATGCCTTAACAGATTTTACAGATAAGAAATATTTCAATACTTCTTTTACATCTTCCTTTGTCAACCTGTTTCTCGGTACGCTTTGCTCACTCATTCATGCACCTCATCATGACTATTTCTGCTTTTTTTATTGCGTATGTACCAGTCAACCATTTTTGACAATCCATCTTCAATGGTAAAGTCTGGTTTAAAACCTGTCTGCCTAACTTTTATTGCCTGGTGATGTGTTGCTTTATTCATTTTTTTTATGGCGGCAGTAACCACGAAATCTTTATTAAAAAAACGAAATGCCAAATCAACTGGCTTGAGAGCAATCAATACGGGCTTCAGAGGCAGCGGGTTTTTAGGACAGGGCCTTTTTATCAGCCTGTATATCTCCTCTACAATTTGTCGAAACGATTTATGAGGCTCATCAGCATAGTTATATACTGTCACACCTTTTGCTATTCTTTCATAAGTAAACATGGTTGCGTCAACAAGATTCTCGACATACGCAACTGACTTGATATTATCACCAGAACCTACAGGCAGAAAAAGTCCTTTTTCTATCTGTCTAATCAGCCTGAACACGTTTCCACTGTTTCCGGGACCGAATACAACTGTAGGTCTAATTATAATAGCGCGACGTTCATCGTCTTCACTTACCCACGCTCGTATTAACTTCTCGGCCTCAAGCTTTGTCATGCCATATGGTGAATTTGGCAGAGGAACGGTTTCTTCTGTTGTTGACAGGTTCTGATCGCCGTAAACTGCAACAGAGCTGTAGAATATAAGACTTTTTATTACCTTTTGACTCGCAGCCTTAAGAATTACATCGGTTCCAATAACATTAACCGAGTAAAACTCCTCCTCACTGATTCCAAAAAATCTGTGCTTTGCCGCGAGATGAATAATCAGGTCCACTTCTTCTAACGCATTAGCAACGGCATCATAATCGCGAATATCACCAATTACATATTCAAGGCCGTTAAGATTAAATTCAGGCCTATCAGCCTTATTCTGTATATCAAATACACGGACCTTCCACCCATCATTAACCAACTTCCGGCAAATGTACCCGCCAATAAAACCGAACCCCCCTGTTACTAACACTCTCATCCCATCACCATATTTATTAACAGTCTCAAAGTAGAATTGACCCCTGCTGGAAACATTCAGGGGCAGACTATAAAACAAAAACCTCCCCACGCTGTCATTCCCGCAGGTATTAAGCGGGAATCCATTTTGAAGGCTCTGGATGCCCGATAGAAGCCTTCGGGCATGACAAAATTTGGTTGGTTAGATTTTATAAAAGCTAAAATTATGTTGCTACTATTATGAGACCATTAATAAGTTGTTTTATCTGAAGTTCTTGCGAACTTATATATCATCCCCGAATACTCCTATCGGAGACATGGTTCTGTCCTGGAAAGCTATATTACACTCATAAGGTCTGTGAAAATGATAAGTTTAGAGATAACTATCTTGTAGATTTTGCTGTTTCCCAAATTGCCTGGCGATTACCGGTAAAGTATTTTATTATCCCGACAAGAGCTGCTGTGTTAATTAGGCAAAAATAAAATGGTACAGTAAAAGGCTTACCAAACTTACTTCCCCGAAGGAATATGCCTATAAGAGCAAGGGAATAAAAAGCTAATTGAGCATATAGAATAATTCTAAATAATGGAGACTCCAACAACATGAGGTTAATTATAATAATAGCGATCAAGAAAAAAGGGATAAACCAGCGGAGTAATTTATGGGAGATAAAACAAAAACCCCAAGTCCCATGAAGCATTCTATATGTCCTAAAATACTTCATAAAAGCAGTAATGCCGCGGGTTACAATCCTGGTCCTTCTTCGAAACTCTTCCCTTATGCCTGACGTAGCCTTTTCATAGGCAATTGCATCGGGCTCAAATATAATATTATATCCTTTCGAGGCAATCTGAATTGGATGAGCAAAATCATTGGCAACTTCAAAATCCAATGGCAAAAAAAGTTCTCTTCTTATCGCATAAATAGAACCTGTAGCAGCAACCACTGCTCCCAATCTACTTTCGAACTCTTTTATTTTGGACTCATAGCGAAAATACAACCCCTCTCCCTTAGCAACAGAAGTCTTTTCATCGATATACCTCAGATTTCCTACCACACAGCCGATATTGGGGTCAGCAAAATTCCTCACTAAATTTTTTATGGTATCAGATTGATAGAAAGAGTTCGCGTCAGTAAAGACTATAACTTCACCTTTACATCTGTTGATAAACTCATTAATAACTGAATTTTTACCACCTCGTTTTAAAGACTCAAATAGAATGACTCTTTTATCAGAAAACCCGTTAACTATCTCAGTTGTATTGTCTGTGGAACCATCTGACGCAACAACGATCTCAAGCTTGTCAACTGGATAGTTCAGCGAAAGACTGTTTTCCAACTTTTCTTTAATCACCTTACCTTCATTGTATGCCGCAACAAAGAGAGTAACGAAAGGCTCTATCGGCCTCGTTTCCACAGGTTGAGCACAAAGGCCGGCAACTTTCAATAGAAGTGGAAACAGGAAATAAACATATAATACAACAAAAATGCAAATAACAAACACATATTCCATTATTTAATTACCAAGAGTAGAATTATATAGTTCCTCGATACCTGAAACCATATGTTTTAATGTAAAGCATTCTGAGTATCTCTTTTGGGCTTCCATTCCAAGTCTGTTAGCAAAAGGTTCATCCTTTAACAGTTTTAAAATTCCGGCTGCAAGTGCTAAATGGTTTGCAGGTGGGACAATGATACCGCTTTTATTGGTTATTATGGCTTCGCTATTACCACCAACATCCGTTGCAACAATTGGTTTCCCACAGGCCATGTATTCAAGAAGAGCTATGGAGAAACCCTCTCGAATAGATGACAAAACCGCTATGTCTGACATGGTCAATATATCTGAAATATCATTCCTCCGTCCTGAAAAAATAACATCCTTTCTAATTCCAAGATCATTTGTCTGCCTTATTAGCTCACTTTTAAGATAACCGTCACCAACTATTAGAAGTTGCACATTGTGAAATTCGTCTAATATAACCTTCGCAGCCTGTAATAAATATTCATGCCCCTTTGGTTCTTCAAGCCTTCCGATGGCTACTACAACCTTTGAACCGTTGTTAATGCCAAGTTCACGTCTTTTTTTTTCTAACAAGTCGGCAGGATAAGTTGGTATGTTGAAGTCAATCCCGTTATAGATTGTCATGACCTTGTCAGGTAAAATGTTTTCTTCTCTAATATGCGAATTGCAGACGCTATTAGATACTGCTATTATTTTAGTGGTTATCTTTGACAAAATATGATCTATAGTCTTTTGAAGTCTTGTTTTTGAAGTGGCCAATGTATGTTCTGTTGTAATTAAAATAGGTATCCCTACTATATATCCGATAAACCGTCCCCAAAAGTTCGGGCTAAAATTATGTGAATGGATGATCTCGATATTTTCAGTCTTTAAAACCCGCCTCAATTTCCAAAAAAGACTTAAATCTATTCTACTTTTTTTATTTAATATATATATTGGGATTTTCAATTTAGCAAAATCAGGATGCAATCTTCCATTCTTAAATGCGCATACTACCGGGCAAAATCTTTTTCTGTCTATGTGCTTAGCAATAGATAAGACAACTTTTTCAGCGCCGCCAGGTTCAAGGCTGTATAGAAGTAATAAGACTTTTATTTTTTCCATTTCTGAAATTATCTACTAATTTTGAATATAAATCTACTACCTTTATTGTATTGGAAGTAATTGACGCCTTTTCTTTAACCAGGGCTATATTTTTTGATTTGGCTTCTTGTCGAAGTTTGGGATTTTCATACGCGGCAATAATTTTCCTGGCAAGTTCAACATGGTCATTCACCGGGATCAAAAAACCATTAGAACCATCATCAATCCATAATCTATTGGCTTTAATATCTGTAACTATAGGAAAAATGCCGCATGCCATAGCTTCGAGCAGTGAGGAAGAAACACCGTCAGATTCTTGCATAGATACATAAATATCTGAAGAGTTTAAAAAGGAAGGCAACTCATTATGCATTATTCTACCCAAGAACCTTATATTATTTTCAAGTTTTAGGGTTATTGCCATCAGTTCTAACTTATGTCTATATTCACCATCTCCGCAGATTAAATATTCAAGATTAGGGATATTTGTTAATACTAAAAATAACGCTCTTAGAATACAATCATGATTATAGGTTTTACGCAATTGACGAGTACTTATTAAAATCAATGAGTCTTCGGGTCCTTTTCTCTCGTAGTGTGTAAATATGTTTGTATCTACTCCCTTCGGGAGGACTAATATTTTGTCTTCCCTCATACCATACTCTAACCATTTGTCACTCATATGGCTGGCCCAGGTATGCAACAAGTCTGCTTTGTTAATTGTATATCGCACTATCGCTTTCTGTATCTTTGAGTTTCCGGGATAGAAAAGGTCTGAACCTTGACCCACCACGACTACAGGATGGAAACCACTACTAACCCCCATAAATCCATAACTTGTAACTCTGTAACCAATTAGAATATCTGGTTGAATAAGAGTAATTATCTTTTTAACCTTATGTGTGTATAATAAATATCTTAATTTATTATTTTTAAATGCACCATCTATCAAATGCAGATTGATTCCAGTGACATCTTCGCACGGACGATTGAAAGAAATAATGTGTATTTCATGTCCCAGTCTCATAAAATACTTTACCCAACTTAAAAGATTTATATGTCCCGCATCGCCGAGGAAACAGATTTTCATCCTTTTGGACCCCTCTCTCCCTTTTCCACCTATATCTTTTTAGCCTTTATGACGGCATGCATTGCAAGGGACTGAAAAGCCCTCTTAAAGCGGGATTCAATGAACCCGCAAATTAATACGACCATCCGGGTTAGTGCCCTCGGCAATTTTTTAAAATAACCCTCTGGCGGTAAAATGACATTTTTCTCAAAAGTGAGTATGGAGAGTTTTTCTTCCAAAATTTTTTTTAATTCACTGCTGGTAATAGGCACGTCAAAACCCTTGTTATGCGGTTTTGTTTTTTTATTAAAAGGTATAATATTCTTTGCCAAACGGAATGGCGAAGACAGACGTCTCCATTTTTTATTAGACTCCTCTAATGGTGTCGATATGAATAAAGTCCCTCCCTTCTTTAATACACGCGCCATTTCATTTATTGCCAGGGCGGGGGACGGCACATGTTCCAACACTTCACTGCATATATTGATATCCACGATATTGTTCAAAAGAGGAAGATTTTGACAATCAGCAACAATGCAGACGATATTTTTCACATTTTCTTCTTTACATCGTTTTCTTAAACTTTTTATATTTGGTACAGCCACATCTATTCCAATCATGTGCATATCCATTCCATAATTCTTTTGCAATATTTCAAAAAGGAAATATCCAACCCCACAGCCAACATCAAGAATTAAATCGCCCTGCTTTGGCATTAGCCAATCCAATATTCTTCCCTTTATCTTGGGATATATGAAATTAGTAACTTCCTCGGGAATTCCGGTGAGATTCCCCCATTCTACGGCACTCTTATATATGGGAAGAGTGTCATATCTTTCTTCGAATTCATTTAAGCTCCATGCCTCACCCCGATTGTCCGTCACCTTTGTAAGCATTCTCAAATAAAAGATACCATCAGAAATAGGAAATTCCTCCCTACACTTTTGACAGATCACAATACCGTTTTTTATGCCAAGAGCATCTCTTTCCTCGACATTAATCGTCACAGGCCCTTTACAATTAGGACAGGCCAGTATTTTTTCTAAAAAATTCTTTTCCATAGTGTATTCACCTCATTGAATTATCTCATTGTAAAGGGCAGCATATTGATTTATCATGGAATCAACACTATATTTTTCTTCAGCCACAATTCTGGCATACTTACCCAAGCTTCCTGCAAGCGATTTATCTTCCAGCAATTTTATAATAGCATTGGATAATAATGATGCATCCTCAGGTGGAACAAGGATGCCCGTTTTATTAGACTCAATAATATATGGTGTGCCCCCGACATTAGTGGCCACAATCGCCCTTTCCGCAGCCATCGCTTCTAAAAGCGCTATTGAGGTGCCTTCAGAGCGCGAAGGAAGAACATACACATCAAAAAGCGGCAGTATGTTTTCTACATTATTTCTTTCCCCGAGGAAATAGATATTACCTGAAAGTTTTTTTTCGTTAACCAGTGCCCTCAATGCCTTCATTGTTTCTTCGTTGCGCTGTCTAACACCTCCTACTATAACAAAACAGGCTTTTGGCATCTTCTTATTCACATCAACAGCTGCATTAATGAAAATATCGTATCCTTTTACAGGTTTTATATTCCCTACAGCGCCTACAATGGGGAAATCTAACGGGATGCCCAGTTTTTTTCTCTGGTCCGTTAGGTCTATCTTCTTCTGAAAACGATATGTATCTATACCATTCGGTATAAGAGAAACCTTTTCTTTTTTTATTCCTGTCTCATATATAAATCGGTCATACAGAGGCCTTGAAACTGTAACCACTTTAGATGCAAATGGCGCAAAATGGCGGTAAAAAAATAACCTTTTTCTTGATCTAAAGCAGTCCTCTCCGTGAATTGTAAATATAACTTTTCTTCCTGTGAGCAACGTTGCGCAAAATCCATAAAAGTTATTTCCAAACAAATGGGTATGGACTATATCAATCTTATTTTTAGAAATAAACTTCGAGAGTGTCACTATGTATTTCAAATCAATTGTTTTTTCCTTTGGAATAATGTGTGTTATTACCCCATCGAGTTTTTGTAGAAGACTTCCCCCTTCCCTGCTTAATACCAATACATCAAATCCCACGGTTTTAAGTCCATTTGCAAGATTAACCACGACATTTTCAGCTCCTGCTGGATTAAGATTTCCTATAAGTTGGAGTACGCGGGGATTAACCATG
This sequence comes from Planctomycetes bacterium RBG_16_41_13, assembly GCA_001828295.1. The sequence goes on from MHYI01000051.1 coordinate 12,020, forward strand.
TTCTTTTTTGACAAGTGCAGATGAATTGCCAAATTTGGTATCAGAGGCTTTTTCTTTTTCAGCTAAATTCTTTAACACAGCCGCTATGGCAATAAATTGATAGAGCATTAGGTTAAACTGCTCAGATAAGAAAATCATGCAAAAAGCAAAGCCAATTAATCCAAATCTCATAGATTGAGATATTTTGTAAAAAAGCAGCAAATCGTCCCTCGTCTTAAAATAACGCTCGCTTGAATAACAATACCAGATAGAAGTAATTATAATCAGCAAGAATATAAGCAATCCAATTACCCCTGTTTCTGCTCCCATACCTAAATAGGAATTATGGGCCGAATATCTTACCAATCCTTTTAGTTCTCCTTCTGTCACTGGTATTAATTTTAATATATAAATTTTAGCCTGCACGAAGTTTCCCAGACCAACACCTGTAATTGGATAACGTTTAATTAGCTCTATGGATTGCCGGTTTTGTAATACCCTTGATAATGCGCTACGATCTGCCTCAATCGTCTCCATTGATTGAAGAGTAGTAATCCTATCCCAAAAGCTTTGGTGGGTATTAAAATATGTGTAGGTAAGCATTAATATGGATATAAAGATTATCCCTGTCTTTTTTCTATTCTCCCACAACAGCAAAGTAAATATAATAAGTAAGCCCACAAAGGCCCCGCGAGAACGAGAGCGGGTGATACATAGCAGAAAGCTTAATGCTATTATGGAAAAAAGAATTTTTTTAATCCAGGATTTTTCGTCTGCTATCAAAACAGCAGGCAATGGGAAAAGCGCTACCATCAAAGCGCCAAATTCATTTGAATCATCCCCCATGCCGCCAAAGTAGTTTATCATCCTGCCTATGTCCCTACCCCTGTCTACACCTTTTAGACTTTCTATGCCGGCTCGGAAAGTCAAAAGCGTTGTAATGCTTACAACAAAACCAAAACCCATGGTCATGTAGTAAAATTTTACCAGGTAATCTTTTGAAGAAATAATTATGACTACCAGAAAGTATAGGGCAATGGCCTTGTATAAGTAGCTTAAATTTGTATAATTTTCTGCACGAATTGGCAGAGGAGATAGATATAATGAGAGGACTACTGTAATAAAAAGCAGGATAAAAAGTTTATTTTGAATTGCCTTTGGCAGCTTCGCACCTCCTGCCACAGCCGCTATCAGCGTAAGGATAGAAATAATAAATGCCGCCCGCACCTGGCCAAGGACAGGAAAGAAAATGGCCGGTTCAAAATAGACAAAGGTCAGGAACAGTATTAAAGCGATAAATGGGAGCTTCATATCAGATTATGATAATTTCTCTGCTACGAAAATTGCGAAGTGCCCTTTCCTTCTCAGGATAGGGGTTTTTGAAAGTAACATATCAAGATACGTCCATAATTCCATTGGCAAAAAAATTTCCCTCTGTATATCTCTTTGCCTGATAATCAGTAAACCCTTCCTCGTCATAAAATTTTTTCAAATGTTTTTTTATATCGCTCATGTTTCCCTGCTTTGCTCCTTACCGTAAAATAGCGATTAAAAACCTCGCCATTTTACAAACCTGCGATTTGGCTGCCATACTTCGTTATCGGCACATTTTTGCTCCTCACCGTATTGGTGATATACGGCTCGTCGCAAAAATGGCCTTTGCCTCGTCTGGCAGCCAACTTGCAGGTTTCCCCAAAAATCAAAGTCTATTTTTGGGTCCTTGGTTTCTTTTCTGATTAGTGTGGTAAAAACTCCATAGTTAAATTAACAGTGTTATCTACCATGTATTCCGCAGAAAAAAACTTCTTAGCCCTTTCTAAACCCTTATCGCCCATTTTCTTTACCTTTTCAGGGGAAGATAATAATTCTATAATGGCAGGTGCGAAATCTGTAGGATTTCCCGGCTCAACCAATATCCCTGTTTCCCCATGAACAATAATCTCTTTTGGCCCCCACGCATTGACTGCAATCACCGGCTTCCTGCCAGCCATGGACTCCACAATAACATTTCCAAAAGCTTCTACCGGAGACGGGTCGATGGTAAAATCTGATTCTGCAATTATATCCGGCACATCTTCCCTGATGCCGGCAAATATAACGTTACCTTCTATTTGCAGCTTCTTGGCCAATTCCTTTAATTTATCTGTTTCAATACCTCCACCTGCAATCAAAAAAGTCGTTTTCGGATATAACGAAAGAACGTCAGGAATAGAATATAACAAATCCTTCAGACTAACCTCGGGTCTCGCATCTTTAATGGTAGAAACCATCTTATGCTCAGAGGGAATATTAAATTCACGCCGTACTTTCTCCGTGTCAAGGACATTATCAAACCGTTCAATGCGTACGCCGTTATATATCCTGATGGTCTTCTTTCTACTTACGCCCCTGTTGTGGCAGTTTGCAACGATAGAATCAGAGTTGCAAACGATTTGATCTACCAACAGACTTAATATTGCAAGAGGGCTTATATATTTCTTAATATTAAATCTATTGAAGATGAACCTTCCTGGAGAGCGCTTATGATATATAAAGACGGTCTTCCTGAGAAATAATTTGGATAAGATTATTAGAATAATCGCATGCCACATGTATATGAAGTGCATGTGAAATACATCCACCCTTTTCTCTGCAATAAACCTTAACAAAAAACTTATCAGCCTGAATCCTCTTGTGCAGTCAGGCGGGATTATTTTCACATGCACTCCCTGTTCCTTCAGCGAATTGAAGGTGTCATCAAAACGCGAGCTGAAGACCAGCCACATATAATCGATTCCACATTCCTTGTATTTTTTTGCAAATGAAAATTGCCAGCCCACGGCTGTATCTAGCTTTTGAGGAGACAGGTTTGAGAAGTATATGTTTAACGGTCTATGATCAGATGACTTTGACATTTTTGCCGCATTAAGAAGAAAATAAAATTCTTCTGATACGATTTTCCAATTGCATCCATAAATACTTTTCCTCAACTAACTTCCGAGCTGCCTGCCCTAGTAATCTTCCTTTCTCTGGATCATCAAACAATTCACAACATGCATCACTGAACCCTTCTGGATCATCTGCTATCATTATATTTCGACCATGTTGAAATTCTAATCCCTCGCATCCTACGGATGTTGACACAATTGGTTTATAATAAGTTGAAGCTTCAAGGATCTTGATTCTGGTTCCCCCTCCCTGCCTTAAAGGTACAATAAATACCGATGCCTTTTCATATAAGTCTCTCAGGTTTTCCACAAAGCCCAATACCCGGATACATGGATGTTTGTTTAGATCAAATAAGTGGCGCGGCGCACCATCCATGTTTCCTGCTATCCAAAATTTCGCTTCCGGTCTTTTCTGCAAAATCAATGGGAATATATGCTCTACAAAGTACTCGATCGCATCAATATTGGGTCCATAGCCTAATGACCCAATGTAAAGAATAATCTTATTTTCTGAATTCTGATTTATAAAAAGGTTCCTTTCCGTCGTTGCAGGAATATCCACTCCATTTGGAACCGTATAAAAGTTGTTTAACTTCAATTCCCTGCTCAATCCAGCCCGATCTACCTCTGAACAGACATAAACGTAATCGAACAATGGGAGTATTCGATTTTCATAGGCACGAAGCCTGGTAGGTTCAATCAAGCGCCTAAGTTGTTTTATTGCCCCCCCTTTATTTTTCGTCTCAACCTCCCGGAATCTTGTCTTAGATTCCCAGTCGTCCAAGTCCAAAATAAACCTGGTATTTCCCGTTTTCCTTTTTAGTAAATGCATGACACTTTCTGCCATCCTTAATCTCTGAACATGGATAAAATCAAATGCAGGGTATTTATGTAAAACATCATTAATGGTTGACTTTAATTGCCGGGTCGTCATTGAGGTGACCTGCCTTGGTTTAATTGGATGCAAAAATTCCTTTAAAGAATCCGGCATTCTTAACTTACTTTTTGGCACAAATACATATTCAAGCGTCAAGGAGTCCAGTTGACGTCTTAATTCATCTTCATCGGGAGCATTAAATGAATCAGCGATGAGTACTACCTCAAATAGTTTTGCATAGCTCTTAATTAGATTGTAAACTCTAAAACCATAACCAGATCTTGGTGGGTAATGAATACCGCCAGTAATAAATAGTAATCTTTTCATTCAAATTGCCTCATCTTGCTTTGTTTAAATCTTCCTTTGAATGGCACTCTTTACTATGAGGAAATCCTTTATTAAATCATTTACAAAATTCATCCGCTCTAAGACAAAAATAATGATTATATAAAAAAGGACACATGCAAGCATCTCAAAAATAAGAAAGTATAGATTTATTGGGAAAAATGTCTTAATCTTCATAATGGTATACATCATTACTAATCCAGAAAACAATGGACGATACAGGACATACGGCAAACGTATTATATATCCTAAGTAGTGAAGCTCAAGAATAAGGTAAATAGCAGCAAACCATCCCCCCAGAGCAATCGCAATGGCTATGCCATTAAAACCCCAAAAATGCATAGATAAGAAGGATACTGACCACAGCACAATTGTCCAAGACACCATAATTCTCAATGACTTTTTTACTTTCCCGATACCTTTGAAGAAGTTGTCAATTATCGTTGTAAAATTGAAAGCTAACATGGCTACTGCAAAGCATTGGAAAGAAAAAACTGCCGGAATCCATTTATCATCAAATATGAGCGTTATTGTTTCCGGAAGCAATGCCAACAAAATACCGAGCAAGAGTATTGTTGTAATATTCGCATATCGAAGCATTTTATTCAGTAATGTTTCAAGATAAAATCTATCATTTTGCAATCTCGAAAATGAAGGAAATGCTACCTGAGTTATAATTCTGGTTAATCTCTGACTAAATTGCCCGGTCGCATTAAAACTCCATTTCAGGTAACCTGTAGCCTCAACTCCAAACATAGGCGTCGCTAAAACGGGTATTATATTGTCGCGCAAAATAGAAGTCATCCCGGAAAGTTGGAATATCCCTCCAAATTTTGCCGAACTTTTCAAATAAAGGCGATCGCACGCAAAACCAATTTGCCATGGAGAAATTTTATAGCATACAACTATGGAAAAAAAAATAGAAATGACATTCGCAAGAACGAAACTCCAGACCCCCATATCAGACCATGCAAACAAGATTAAAATGATCTGATAGATGAGCGCAGTAGCAACATCTATGGTGGCTATCTTATCGAAGGCGAGGTTTCGTGTAAGTATGGCAAGCGATACTCCCTTAATCGGCATAAACAATAAAGGAAGAGCAAGTAGAGGAAATAACCATATCAATACGGGATCATCAAATTTAAAATATCGCATCAAAAGAGGTGTACTTAGAAGAAGCAATAAGGATATGCAGATCATTAAGCTTAATTGGAAGGTAAACACCGTGCGTAACTGAGATAAAGTAGGATTTTCCTTCTTCTGCACAACAGAAGCAGATAGGCCGATATCTGAAAATGAAGAAACCACATTAATAACAAACAATGCGGCAAAATAAATTCCAAAATCTGAAGGCTCTAAGAATCTGGACAAAAGAATAGTACTAAAAAAACCGAGAGGGACAAGTATAACTGAACGAAAGACAAAATATGCTGTGCTCTTTATAGTTTGTCTAAGTATTTGCCTGGACATTTTAGAATCTATGATAACGCTGCTACCTGCAAAATAGCCATCGTTTTTGACACATTGTAGCAGGTTAAATTATTTTTGAAGTATAAGTAATTGAGCAAGTGCAGGGTATCCTGTTCCTAACATATATTGTGAGAAATTACATAAAATATTTTCTGCATCAAATTCAGGGAATCCTAATAATTCCTCCCGTTTCCCTTTAATCATTTTAAATCCTGACAGCGTTACTAATTCATAAATTGATATATTCCGGCCGTATTTGTTCGATTCACGCCGCGTAAAGGGTTTTAAGTCCAGAAACAAGTCCACTGTCAATATCAATAATCCTCCCGGCTTGAGGACCCTTTTTATATTTTCAAGCATACTGATGAGGTCATCGGGGGGAAGATGTTCAATCACAGAAATTGAAAATACCCGATCAAAATAATTGTCTGCCAAACTAGCGTTCTGAATAAAGCAGTTCCTTAGTTCAACCTGTGTCCCGAAAGCCTTATTCAATTTTGCAATGGATTGATTATCAACAGGCCAACCACAACCATGTGCTGCAAGGCCAGGATCAACATTAATAACACTTAAACCCTGTTTTGCTAATACAAATTGGAAACCACTCATCCCCCCGCCAATTTCTAGGATTTTCATCCCCCGAACTAAATCAGCAGAATAAAAAGCAAACGGATATTCGTAGAGTCGCGTACTATTATTTGCTTGAAATGCAAACATTCCCTGGAGTCTATTACCAATAATAGTATTCTTGATAATATTCGGCAAATGTCTTGAAACCCATCTTCTTCCAAAGGGTGCAAAAAAAGAACGATTCCATTTTTTGTATTCTTCCGGTAAGTCCCGTAATGCAAGCATGATAGCCTACCTGCTCCTCTATATTAATATGGTCTATCCATTCCCAAAAGAATGTCGATCAATAGTATTTTAAATGAAAATTGCCAGCCCACGGCTGTATCGAGCTTTTGAGGAGACAGGTTTGAGAAGTAAACTACTAATGGCATCTGTTTACCCTTTGGCTCTTCGCGTTTTAAAAGAATAAATAATGCTTCTTGTTTCTTTTAAAATTTCTTTGTGCATTAGAGTAATAAACATCAGGCAACTTACGAAACCAACTAAAATGCTTCCCGAGAGTCTCAATATTTGATTGTCAATTCCTGTAGACTGAAAAAGCATCACCACTATCACCAGCACCCGTAGCGTTTTAAAACACTGCGAAAGGCATAACTGGCATACTGGCTCCCTCTGTCCGAATGAAAGATAAGCCCTTCGGGGGGATTACACCGTGTTATAG
>MHYI01000052.1:0-2926 GCA_001828295.1 Planctomycetes bacterium RBG_16_41_13
CTTTGACAAGAAAAAATAGCCCCCAAAAGTGAAATGAAAATGATTTTCGTTCCGACAAAACCCGTATTCAAAAAAACCTCGCTTGTTTTAGGTTTAGTTTCATGACCACTTTAATCTTATTAGCTATAGCATGCACTTTGGATTGTGTTGGAGGTGTGACGTTACAAACTTCTGAATCCAATAATACTGTTGTTCCGAAACAACCCATTACAATAAATTCGCCGACTCAAACAAATCTGCAAGATGTCCGTTTTGTAGATACTTCTTTCAGCAATAGAAAAGAACCTGCAAAGCAAATATGGTCTGATACAGGAATTGTAGATGCCAAAGTTTATGGTAATAAAAAATATAGTCATAAAACAATACAGAAAGCCATTGATGCTATCGGTTCGTCATATAAGACCCTCAACTTATCGGAAGGGAAATGGTTAATTTCTTCTGATATGGATATTCCAGCAAATATCAAACTAAATATAGAAAAAGGAGCTACCATAGATGTTGCTAAAGGAAAAAGGTTAACGATACGTGGTCTTATTGAATCGCCTGTTACTCATATTTTTACTGGTGTGGGTGAAGTTGTTTTTGATACCGATTACTTACAGACAGTATATCCCCAATGGTGGGGTGCAAAAGGGGACGGTTTAACGGAAGATACCGTTTCTGTACAAGCAGCCATTAATTCTTTTACAAGCAAAGGTGGTGATATATTTTTCCCTGATGGAACATATATTGTTGATTCGATTGGTATAAAATCGAATATTACGGCAAAGGGAAATGGTCAAAAGTCGATATTGAAACAAAAAAGCGGGTCGCAATATTGTGTTGGTACTAATCCGTATAACGGCAAAATAAAAAGGGGTGATCTAAACCCAACCAATATTGAATTTATAAACCTTGGTTTTAGAGGAACAGTTGATGCTGATGGATTTTCTGAATTCTTCATGTTGCTTGATATCAGGGCGGCTTCGAAAATTTATGTAAGCAAATGTTCATTTATAGGGTTTAGGGGTGATGGCATTTACTTAGGAGAAAAAAACCTTGCGGGGGCCGAAAGCCATAATACAAAGGTAACAATTTCAGAATGTGTTTTTGATGGTATCAACAAGGACAACAGAAACGGTATCAGCATTATCGATGGCGATGGTTTGTTAATAGAAAAATGTATCTTTAGGAATTGTTCACGCCCTGATATGCCGGGTGCAATAGACGTTGAACCAGATAGCAAACATAATATAGTAAGAAATATCAAAATAGCAGAAAACAGATTTGAAAACATCGGCGGGCATAATATTATACAGATATCTATTACATTCAAGTTCGGAAAACTTGATACTCCAATACAAAACATCGAGATTGTTAAAAATATTATCGAGGGTGACAAAGGTGCAAATGGGATATATATTGGTCAACCACAATTCGCTGAAAAGAATACCCCATCAAATAATATTCTGATACATGATAATGTGGTAAAAAACACTAATAGATCTTTCATGTTATTTGGATTCAAAAATGTAAGTATGTTTAATAATTTATTTGATGAATGTAATAATGCCCCATACATATCCTATTCTGAGTCGAACATAAATGTTATGGATATGCACATAATTGCTAATACGTTCAAAAACCTATCTCAGGATGATGGGCTTGGTGTCTCAATCTTTGGAGTACATAATATAACATTTAAAGACAATACCTTTGAGAATATTGGCAAAGTTGATGGGACATACGGCAATGCACTCTATTTCAGGCGACATGGTGGCGCAGCAGATTATGTAGCTATAGAAAATAATATATTCAGGGGCAACAACACAAAAGTAGCCGTTCAGAGGGAGAAGGGAAACGTAACCTATCCTGAGCACAACAGAATAAAAGATAACACCTGCGTGTGTGGTGAAACCATATTTTTACCTGCGGGCAATCTATGGGAAACGCCATAAATAAATTAGGCTGCTTTCGGCAGCGACTTTTTAGATAACAGCTGATGCTGGTTAAAAACAACTCCCTCGCCCCCCTTAGAAAACTAGGGGGATTCAGGGGGTTGTCCGGTTGCTATGATACAAACTTTGAAATTCTTGAACATTAAAATAATATGAGCTTATGTTATCAGGCTGTCTAAAAAGAACGAATCTCTTACTTGCGAGTATTACAGGACAATGGATACGGTGGTCAAGAGCCAGTACAAATCGAAAAATCTTTAGTGCAACCGTTATTATAGCTCTTTTAACATTAGGTACTAAATTTGTTTCCATGGGTAAAGACCTTGTTGTTGCCGCGTATTTTGGTACCGGTGATGCCCTGGATGCATTTTTCATAGCCTTCCTCTTACCTGCATTCATCATCAATGTTGTAGGAGGATCATTCAATGCCGCACTTATACCTACGTATATTCAGGTTCGGGAACACGAAGGATTAATTGCAGCAAAAAAACTTTTTTCAAGTGCAATGGTCTTAAGCATGGGGTTGTTAGCAATAGCTACCCTGGTGATAGTGTTTGCAGCGCCATATTATTTGCCATTGGTTGTTTCAGGGTTTAGTAACGAAAAAATGGAGTTGACGCGCAGATTGCTGTACGTCTTTTCTCCGATCATTGTGCTTTGTGGTGTTAAAACCATGTGGGGTGCGGTTCTCAATGCGGGGGAACAATTTTCACTCGTTGCTATCTCACCGGTAATTACACCCGTTGTTAACATATTTTCTCTGGTGTTCTGCAATAAATCCTGGGGTATAATGGTGCTCACTGTTGGGACAGTTTGTGGCATGGCGCTTGAGATTATTCTACTAGCCTTTGCGTTAAAAAGACAGGGAATTTCCCTTTTCCCACGATGGCATGGGATAGATTGTAAGTTACGGCAGGTTATGGGACAATACCTGCCCATGATATCGGGTGCCTTTCTCATGAGCAGTACCGTTATAGTTGATCAGGTTA
>MHYI01000052.1:2959-6206 GCA_001828295.1 Planctomycetes bacterium RBG_16_41_13
CACTGAATTATGGTAATAAACTGATAGCCTTTCCTATTGGCCTTGCGATAACGGGATTAGGCACAGCCGTAGTTCCCTATTTTTCAAAAATGGTTGCTTGTAATGACTGGATAGGGATACGTAATACGCTTAGGCGTTATTCGGTGTTGATATTCAGCATTACCATACCGCTAACGATAGGTTTGTTTTTTAGTTCCGAATTTTTAGTGAGAATCCTGTACCAGCGTGGATTATTTACCGCAGAAGATACACGCCTGGTTTCTCATATTCAGGGCTTGTATTCCATCCAGATCCCCTTTTGTATTGCAGGGGTTCTTGTGGTGCGTTTAATCTCATCAATGTTAGCAAATTACATCTTGATGATAGGGAATATTATCAGTGTCATACTCAATGTTGTGCTCAACTATTTATTTATGAAAAAAATGGGTGTAGCAGGCATTGCGCTTTCAACCAGTTGTGTTTATATAGTAGCATGTTTGTTCTTGTATCTCGCGTGGTGGCGACTGTCGGGGGATATTGAATGAAGGCAGATACTCGCCTGAATATAACCCTTGTTATATCTTCTCTTTCTTCCGGAGGCGCTGAGCGTGTTATGTCAACAATGGCCAATTATTGGACTGAAAAAGGCTGGAAAATTACGATGATCACACTTGATTCTACTGCCTCGGATTTTTATGAACTTCATCATAATGTAAAACGCATTGCACTGGGGCTGATGCATGATTCAAACAATCCGTTGGTGGCTATAAGGAATAATATAATCCGTCTTATAAAATTACGGAGTTCAATAAAATTATCAAAGCCTGATATTGTGATTAGTTTCGTGGATAGGATGAATATAATGACCTTGTTGGCGAGTCGTGGATTGGGTTTTAAGGTTATTATTTCAGAGAGGACAGATCCCGCTTACCATAATTGTGGGCGTATATGGTCTTTGCTTCGCAATTTAACCTATCCATGGGCAGATGCGATTGTTGTTCAGTCTAACAAGGTAAGACAATGGATAGAAAAAATCGTTAAAAAAGGGACTACGTTAGTAATACCTAACCCAATTAGTAACGTAAATGGAAAAACAAATCTCGAACACTCAGATACTGCTTTTAGGGGAAACACGAAGTCTAAGCAAATCATCATTGCAATGGGCAGGTTATCTGCGGAGAAAGGTTTTGACTTGCTTTTAAATGCCTTTGCCAAAACAATACATTTTCATCCTAACTGGTGCCTTATTATTTTTGGTGACGGAAAAGATCGGGATACCTTGATTCAACTTGTCAATGATTTAGGGATTGCAGAGCTTGTTTCTTTGCCTGGACGAGTAAATAATCCTATGCAATTTTTACGTCAGGCGGAGATGTTTGTTTTGTCTTCCCGTTATGAGGGATTCCCTAATGCCTTACTTGAGGCCATGGCCTGTGGGCTACCCGTAGTAAGTTTTGATTGTCCTTCCGGGCCTCGGGAAATTATTCGTGATGGCATAGATGGTTTGTTAGTACCACCAGAAGATGTAAATGCCTTGGCAGCAGCCATGAATCAATTGATGACAGATGAAGCATTGCGCAAACATCTGACAGCAAGAGCGCCAGAAGTTCTTGAACGATTCGGAGTGGAAAAGGTTATGGGTATGTGGGAAAAGTTATTAACTGAAAGTGATTACCGCTTGTATAAAAGGAGATAGAAATTATGTATGGACATTCAATTGAAATTTCGCAGGGTAAGCGATTTGAATTTGGTAAGAACTGGACTCTGTTTCTTCGTGTTCTCAATGACGAACGAATTGATGAGGCGGAGAAATCGCTCAAGCAGAAGTTGGGAGTAGAAGACCTGCAAGGAAAAAGTTTTTTGGATATTGGTTCGGGAAGCGGTTTGTTCTCGCTTGCAGCTAGACGGTTGGGTGCAACGGTTCAATCTTTTGATTATGATTCCAATTCTGTAGCATGCACCCAGAAACTCAAACAGTGCTATTTTCCTGACGATCCCTCATGGATTATCGAGGAAGGATCGGTACTGGATAAGGAATATCTCAAATCATTGGGTCAATTTGACATTGTCTATTCGTGGGGTGTGCTCCATCACACAGGAGCAATGTGGCAGGCATTAGAAAATGCCCAGATACCAGTTAGTCCCGGCGGTAAACTTTTTATCTCCATTTACAATGACCAGGGGAGTAAATCTGTGCGCTGGCGTTGGATAAAAAAAATATATTGCTCTGGAACGCTCGGTAAATATGCAGTTATCTCAATTTTTGTGCCATACTTTATTTTCGGTGGCTTAGCCATAGATATTTTAAAGCGTAAAAACCCTATCAGAAGATACATCGATTACAAGAAAAACAGAGGGATGTCTCACGTTCATGATTGGATCGACTGGCTTGGAGGCTACCCCTTTGAAGTGGCCAAGCCGGAAGAAATTTTTGATTTCTATAGAGAAAGAGGATGTATCTTGGAAAAATTGAAGTGTTGTGGCGGCGGATTGGGTTGTAATGAATTTGTTTTTGTAAAGAGAAATGTCTAATAAAAAAATACTCTTTCTTGTTCGCTCGCTTAATTACGGTGGCGCCGAGCGTCAACTCGTAGCTCTTACAAAAGGTTTGCATGCACGCGGGGACAAGGTAGTAGTGGCAGTATTTTATCAAGATAGCCCACTTGAGCGCGATTTACATGAGGCAGGCGTACCAGTAATTATCCTGGATAAACGTAAACGGTGGGATGTTTTCCCTTTTCTTTTACGCTTAGTCCGCTTGATACGTTGCGAAAAACCAGACATCTTACATGGCTACTTACCCGTACCAAATTTGTTAACTATTTTACTTAAGCCGCTATTTCCCCGTATCAAAATGGTGTGGGGTGTGCGTGCCTCCAACGTGGATTTAAACCAGTATGATTGGCTTGCGCGTTTTATATTTAGGCTTGAATGTTTTTTTTCGTATTTTGCAGACATCATTATTGTTAATTCCAATGCGGGTAGGGATTATCACCAAAGGCACGGTTTTCCAATCAGTAAGATGGTGGTGATTCCTAATGGTATTGACACGGAAATATTCAAGCCCAATGCAGAGGCAAGGATTCGAATCCGTGCAGAATGGGGAATCAAAGAGGATGAAAAATTAATAGGTCTGGTGGCACGCCTTGACCCCATGAAGGACCATCCTGTCTTTCTCAGGGCAGCAGCCATCTTAGCCAAGGATCGGCAAGACGTGCGCTTTGTGTGTATTGGAGATGGACCGGAACCTTATAAAACAGAATTGAAG
>MHYI01000052.1:6256-10722 GCA_001828295.1 Planctomycetes bacterium RBG_16_41_13
TATATAATGCCTTAGATATTGCCACTTCTTCTTCTTCTTATGGCGAGGGTTTCCCCAATGTTATTGGTGAGGCAATGGCGTGTGGCGTACCTTGCGTGGTAACCAATGTGGGAGATTCGGCATGGATTGTTGGGGATACAGGGATTGTAGTACCACCCAAAAATCCTGAAATACTTAAACGAGATCTAATTCAAATGCTAGATAAGGTAAATGCTCCGTATGGCTTTCCTTTAAGGGAATTATGCAGAAAGAGGATTGTTGAAAATTTTTCAGTGTCTCATTTGATAACTGCGACATTGAACTCTATTCACCAGGACTAAATGAATACTTCCACGTATCGTTATCCGCTCACTTATCGGGGCCTTATAGTAAGTGTGGGGGCCGGTATTTTTTTTACAAATATCCCAACATACTTATACTGTATTAAATCCTCATCGATTATTCCATTATATTGGATAATTTCATTAGGGTTTATTGCATTGCTTATCATTTTACCACCTCTTCTTATACGGGGTAGAATTCCGATATATCTTTCTAAACCGGTAGTTTGTTGGATATTTTTTTATCTATTAATAAACATGATCTGGTTTGTTCCATCAGACCTGTCAGATATTATTTTTGGTGTTTTCAGGGAAAGAATATTATCGATATTATTTTTTTTGTTGTTTTTATTTATTTTGTCGGGAAATGAGCGTGTGCAATTCTGGACACGAATTGCTTTGCTTTTTTCTGTATTTATAGCCGTTGTCAGTAACCTTTACGAATTTCTGTGTCCATTTTCATTTGTACCCCTGTTTAGTGAGTACGCAAACCCAGGCCGGTCTGCAGGTTTCTATATTAATGCAAACATGTCTGGGTCTGCCTTAATACTGGGAATGATATTTACTATAGGATTGTTACCGCAGAAATATCGAATATCGTTTGTGTTATTAGTCTTATTGGCTATTTTAGTTACAGTTTCCAGGGCTGCTCTGCTTGGATGGCCTATTGTTGTTTTTGTTTTTATGCGAGTACATTTACTGCGTAGGAGCCAGGCGTTTTTTGCCATGATTATAGTTGGATTGTCGTTACTTTTCTTGTTGCCTTGGTATCTGGAATATATACAATCTGGAAATAATATTAATGTAGAAAATATTACCCAACGAATAGACTGGTTTTCTAATCCTTTTTCCTCTAAAGATGATAGTTCCAATGAGAGGCACTATGTTGCCAAACTTTCATGGGAGATGTTTACAAATAGCCCATTATGGGGTAACGGAATAGGTTCTACAGAAGTATGGAGTCACGAAGTGTCAACTCATAACACGTATTTACGTTTTATGGCAGATTTTGGCGTAATTGGCGCCTTTATCCTGCCCCTGTTTTTGCTGGCCGTAGTATGGAAAGCACGCGGAGAGGCTCGGCAAACCGCCTTCCCATTCGCTATATTTGTTTTATTTTTTGGGTTTTTTAGCCACAATGTTGTTGAAGATTATGTTACTTTGGTTGCTTTTGCCCTCATGGCAGCTATGACGTATCGGAGTCGTTTGAGCGATGACAAGATTATCTCAAATTAAGATTGTTTTTATTATTACTGGTCTTAATCAGGGTGGAGCAGAGGCAATGCTTTACAAACTTTTGTCAAGTATTGACAAAGAAAAGTTTGCTCCTGTTGTGATCACTCTTTTGGATGGTGGTATATATAAGAGTAAAATTGAGAATTTGGGAGTTCCCGTGTATTCCTCATGCATGAAAAGAGGAAGGTTCTCAATTATTGGATTCTGTCTTTTGGTAAAACTATTACGCAATTTAAAACCCGACCTTTTACAAGGCTGGATGTATCATGGTAATCTTATTGCTCAATTGTCATCTGTTTTTCTTAAGAAAAAAATATCGGTATTGTGGAATATCAGGGGTACACATACTAACCTTAGTGAAGAAAAATTTACCTCAGCCGTAACCATGTGGCTGGGCGCCAGGCTCTCTTCCCTTCCTGTTTATATTATTAACAACTCTCAAGCCAGCGCACTTTCCCACGAACAAAAACTAAATTATCGTACCGGGAAGTGGATAATTATTCCTAATGGTTTTGATACAAGTCTTTTTGTACCCTCTGATGAAAACCGCTTAAAATTCCGTTCAGATTTAGGATTGCCAAAAGATGCTTTTCTTATAGGCCTTGTGGCCCGCTATCATCCCATGAAAGATCATACCAATTTTTTGTATGCGGCTGTGGATATCCTTAAAACACATCCAAATATTCATTTTATATTAGTGGGAACGGATGTAGAGCCTTCCAACACTGAGCTTATGGAAAAAATAAACACCTTCGGATTAGGTAAATCTTTTCACGTGCTTGGCAATCGTGACGACATACCTTATCTCACGTCTGCATTGGATATTGCATCGTCATCATCTTACGGCGAAGGATTTCCCAATGTAGTTGGAGAAGCGATGAGTTGTGGCGTGTCTTGTGTGGTGACCAAAGTCGGGGATGCTGACTGGATTGTTGGTGATACGGGTATCGTTGTACCACCACGCGATCCAGTTTCTTTGGCAAATGGCTGGCGAAAGTTAATTGAATTAGGGCAGGACAAACGATTGGCATTAGGGATGATGGCAAGACAGCGTATCATAAAAAAATTTTCACTTGATGACGTGGTAAAGAAATATGAAATGTTATACAAAGAAATAATTGGTAGAAATTAACATTTGTCTAAGGATGGAATTGAAGGGGTTGTCAATGGCTTATAGGCGCTTATTAAAAATATTTTAACATTTTTCAGCAAAAAATGTAGCGCCGATCCCATCCCCGATCGTAATCGAGGACAGGTGTGGTCGGCTAAGGGCGGGGGATAAACCACCCGCGCTACGCATTACGATTTATTCGGGTTAGGATATTATGTGCGGAATAACTGGTTTTTTCAGTAAAAACCATGGTCGTGCGAATAGTGAACTTCGATTTATGGCAAATAAAATGGCTGATGCACTTCAGCACCGCGGGCCGGACGATAGTGGAGTATGGGTGGATGCTGAAGTAGGTGTTGCTTTGGGCCATCGTCGTTTATCTATTTTGGATCTCTCTCCCGAAGGGCACCAGCCAATGCAGTCTGCTTGTGGACGGTATGTGATTGTTTTTAATGGTGAAATTTATAACTATCGGGAGATACGAAAAGAATTAGAAAAGAATTCTCAGGGTATTAAACCCACTTGGCGTGGCCATTCAGATACCGAGGTGATGCTGGAGGCTTTTCGGCAATGGGGAGTCGAAGTGGCGGCAAAACGTTTTAATGGTATGTTTGCCTTTGCCTTATGGGATCGCACAGAACATGTATTGTACCTTGTGCGTGATCGGATTGGAGAGAAGCCTCTGTACTATGGATGGATGGAAAAGACACTTCTGTTCGGTTCGGAATTGAAGGCATTAAGATCCCATCCTGATTTCAAATGCGAGATTAACCGCGACGCACTGGCACTTTATTTACGTCATAATTACATTCCTGCGCCCTATTCAATTTATAAGGGTATTTATAAACTTCTACCCGGAACAATAGTGACCATTTCGCCATCTAAAGATTTCTCCCCAAATCCTATTCCTTACTGGTCGGCCAGGGCAGTTGCGGAACAGGGGGCGTCTGAGCCATTCACGGGATCTACGGAAGATGCTATTGCCCAATTGGACAATATACTGCGGGATGCAGTTAAACTGCGGATGGAAGCCGATGTTCCCTTGGGGGCATTTCTTTCAGGTGGTGTGGATTCATCAGCCGTGGTTGCATTGATGCAGGCGCAAAGTACTCAAAAGGTGAAGACGTTTACCATCGGCTTTTATGAGGAAGGTTATAATGAGGCCAAACATGCTCAAGAGGTAGCTCGTCATTTGAGTACCGATCATACCGAATTGTATGTGACTTCTAAAGAGGCGATGGAGGTAATTCCTAAACTCCCTATTTTATATGATGAGCCTTTTTCGGACTCTTCTCAAGTACCTACGTACCTTGTGTCTCAATTAACTAGAAATCATGTTACGGTTAGTTTATCTGGTGATGCGGGAGATGAAGTGTTCGGGGGATATAATAGATATGAATTGACAAGAAATATCTGGAAAAGGCTTGGTTGGATGCCACGCCATATTCGATGGGCTATTGCTCGTGGATTAACTATGGTATCACCGAAGGTATGGGACGCTGCCTACAAGAAATCGGCTCCTCTGTTACCTGATTTCATGAAGCAGCGAATGTTTGGTGATAAATTACATAAATTAGCTGAAATACTGCGTGTTAGCAGCCGGGAAGAGCTATATCGGCAATTAGTTTCTCACTGGAAGTCACCGTCTAAGGTTGTTTTAGGCGGAACAGAATCAATAACTCCCCTTTCAGATAAAAAAAGTTGGGCAAATTTAGCTGATTTTACAAAAAAAATGATGTTTTTGGACATGATTACCTACTTACCAGATGATATTTTGGTAAAAGTAGACAGGGCAGCTA
>MHYI01000052.1:10739-12969 GCA_001828295.1 Planctomycetes bacterium RBG_16_41_13
ACACGCATACCATTTCTTGACCATCGTCTCATCGAATTTGCCTGGCGGTTACCAATTTCTATGATTGTGCACAATGGTCAGGGGAAATGGTTGTTAAGACAGGTGTTGTATAAATATGTTCCAAAGCATTTAATTGAACGGCCGAAAATGGGGTTTGGGGTGCCTATTGATACATGGTTGCGCGGCCCTTTGCGAGACTGGGCGGAAGAACTGCTTAATGAGAATCGTTTAAGGCAGGAAGGTTTTTTCGAGCCTTCACCAATTCGTGAAAAGTGGGCGGAACACCTGTCAGGAAAGCGAAACTGGCAATATTATCTTTGGGATGTTTTAATGTTTCAGGCATGGTTGGAAGAGCAACATAATGCGTGAGAATTAACCTATAAATAGTAGGGGAAGAAAAGCTATAGCACGAACAGTAACTCAATGAAAAGGCGCAGTTGAAAGTTTTGAATTGTGAGTTTTGAGTTGTTAGTAAACATAAATCTTTCAACCCAAAACCCAAAATTTAAAACCACCTTTAAAAAACTTTCATAAAAAATAAGTTTTTACAAGGTATTACTATAACTATGTGATATTACAATGGAAAGAGGGGGGAGTATTGATTAAAGTTATAAAACAATTTGTTCCCTGGTGGTCCAAAATTGCTATTAAAATTGTTTTGAGCCGTTTCCCTTTGTCATATCATTTCTGGGGTCAAAAACTAGGTATATTTCAGCATGGGCAAATGTTAGATCCGGAATATGCATGTGAAATATTTGATTCTCATTATGCCAAAACACGTTCTTATCTACCGGATACATTCGTTGTTTGTGAATTAGGACCCGGTGATTCTTTGGCTACTGCCATGGTTGCTCCATGTTATGGGGGAGTGAAAAGTTATCTGGTAGATATGGGCAATTATGCTACTAAGAATAAATTATATTACCAACAACTTGCTGGTTTTCTAGCCGCAAAACATTTTAAAGGATTTAATTATGCTTCAAATTTTACGTTAAATGAAGTGTTAGAAAAAAACAATTCTTACTATTTGACCAATGGTCTTGAGGGTCTAAGAAGTTTGCCAAATGAAACAGTTGATTTGGTTTTTTCACAAGCAGTCCTGGAGCATATTCGTTTAAGCGATATTTCTGATGTTATTAGAGAAACCTACCGTATCCTTAAATCTGGAGGTGTTGCATCGCACAAAATCGACTTGAAAGACCATTTGGGGGGAAGCTTGAATAATCTTAGGTTTTCTAAAATGGTCTGGGAATCAAATTTATTTTCATTATCAGGCTTTTACACAAACAGATTGCGGGCAAGTGAAATCGTCGAATTATTTAAAGAGAGTTGCTTTAAGATAGTTAGCTATAAAGAG
This sequence comes from Planctomycetes bacterium RBG_16_41_13, assembly GCA_001828295.1. The sequence continues at coordinate 12,097 of MHYI01000052.1, forward strand.
AGTCGTTGGGAAGAAATACCTATTTCTCGAGAGCTAATACACCCGGAATTTGCTTATCTTGCCAAAAACGATCTGTTGATTTCAGGTCTTGAAATTGTAGTCCGGAAATAAGTTTAGATGAGAGAAAAAAAAGAAAGACCTCGCATACTATTTTTTATAACGGAAGATTGGTACTTCTGCTCCCATCGTTTGCCCATAGCCCGCGCTGCCCGTGATGCCGGATTCGAGGTTGTCGTTGCAACTCGTGTCCAAAAGCATAAAGAACAAATCATACAAGAGGGATTTAAGTTAATTCCTATTCGTTTAAGGCGCAGCAATAAAAATCCTCTAAAAGAACTGCTTTCTCTCATTGAACTGATTACTATTTACCGATTAGAAAGACCTGACCTGGTTCATCATGTTGCAATAAAGCCCGTATTGTATGGGTCCCTGGCTGCAAGGATTGCACATGTGCCGGCCGTAGTTAATGCTTTGGCCGGAATGGGATATCTGTTCATATCAAATAATTGGAAAACGAAACTATTTCTCCCGGTAATTATGCATGCCTTTCGTTGGTTGTTTAACCGGCATAATAGCAGAGTAATACTCCAGAATCCCGATGATGAAAAAATGTTTATTAATGCTAAAGTTCTTCAATCTGCGCAAATAACGCTGATACGTGGTTCAGGGGTTAATATAAATGAATTTTTCTCTGTGCCTGAATCAGGCGCAATGCCTATGGTAGTTCTGGCTTCGCGTATGTTGTGGGACAAAGGTATCGGTGAATTTGTCGCGGCAGCTCAATTGTTAAAAGAACAAAATGTCCAGGCGCGTTTTGTCCTGGTAGGCGATAGCGATCCTGATAACCCTGCATCAATTCCGACAGAACAACTG
>MHYI01000052.1:13147-13461 GCA_001828295.1 Planctomycetes bacterium RBG_16_41_13
TGTCAGGCAAGAAGAAAATGGGATATTGGTTCCTGTCCGTAATTCAAAGGCGCTTGCTGAAGCGCTTAAACGGTTGATTAATGACGCATCACTTCGGAAACGTATGGGCACTCGTGGCAGAGAGATTGCCATAAAAGAGTTTTCTGTAGAAAAAGTAGTGCATGAAACGATGTCCGTTTATAAGGAGTTGCTCTCTTTATGAAGGTACTGGTTACGGGGGCTAATGGATTTGTTGGTAAAGCACTGGGTAAAAGGATGGTGTTGAACGGCTGGCATGTGCGGGGAGCGGTCAGGTCTGCGGAACAAGCGGCCAC
>MHYI01000052.1:13473-13800 GCA_001828295.1 Planctomycetes bacterium RBG_16_41_13
TTGAAGTTGTTCAGATAAAATCAATCGGTGCAGATACCGATTGGTCAGGTGCATTGGCTGGAGTGAATACCGTTGTCCACTTAGCAGCACGGGTGCATGTGATGAATGACACTTCCTCACATCCGCTATCTGCATTCCGCCAGGTAAACGTAGCCGGGACTGAGCGTCTGGCACGGATGGCAGTAATCAATGGTGTTAAACGCTTTGTATATGTAAGTTCCATTAAGGTAAATGGAGAGGGTTGTGAAAAACCTTTTACTGAACACGATATACCGGTGCCGGATGACCCTTATGGCGTTAGCAAATGGGAGGCAGAACAGGTACTCC
>MHYI01000053.1:0-5764 GCA_001828295.1 Planctomycetes bacterium RBG_16_41_13
TATTTTGGTCGCGTAAATATATTTTACATCTCCCGGTAAGGAAAGATGGGGTTGCCGCCAAAGGTTTTTTTATTGCCACTGCCGCGCGCCAGGAGAGTGAGGGACTTTTTGCAGGGGCAATAAAAACAGTGAAATCCTTTTTTCACGTCATTGATGTGGAATATGCCGGTGATATGCTGTGCTCAGAACTGGAAGAAAAAGGAGCGGTATATAAAAAACAGGCCATCCTTAAACAAGCATTCGATACCGGCAAAACATTATTTATCTGATGTATTAGATTTTAATTGAGTAGTTTTATGGGAAATCAAAAAGGAAAACATCGTTGTCCGGGGGAGCCTTACGAGATCAACGATTCTGTATGTAAAGGCAGGCAAAGGGTAAATTACCCAAAATGCAATGTATGTCTGGAAAAAGTAGAAGGGCAACACGAGACTAAACAATCAAAACCAGAAACAACGGTATCAACGGGTATTTTCAAAAGTTATGATATTCGGGGAAAATATCCTTCAGAACTTGATGATCTGACTGCCCGGAAGATAGGGACTTCCATTGCCTTGTTTTTTAAAGAAAACAACCCTAGTGCAAAAAACATCGTTGTTGGCAGAGATATGAGGACGTCTTCCAGGTCATTGGCAAACGCACTCATTGAAGGCATTTGTTCCACGGGAACAAACGTGATAAACATCGGCGTTGTGCCGACGGAAATGACCTATTTCGCCGTGGGTTATTACGGGTATGACGGCGGCGTAATGGTGACGGCATCGCATAATCCCGCGGAATATAACGGATTTAAAATATGCAGAGAGCAGGCAATGCCGGTCAGTTTTGAATCAGGAATAGAAAGAATCGCAAAATTAACAAAACAATACCATCCGCCCCGCATTGACCAGCTTGGAAAGGTAATCTTAAATAATGTTTTTAAAGATTATAAAAAACATGTAATGAAATTTGCAAACAACTTAAGACCGCTTCGCATTGTTGTGGACGCGGGAAATGGTATGGCCGGAAAAATTATTCCCTTCGTTTGTGAAGGGCTTCCAATAGAAATTATTCCGTTATATTTTGAACTTGATGGGAGCTTTCCCAACCACGAGGCAAATCCGCTCAAACCGGAAAATGTTGAAGATTTGCAAAACAAAGTAAGAGAAACAAAGGCACACCTGGGGGTTGCCTTTGACGGAGATGCAGACCGGTGTATTTTTGCAGATGAAATGGGGAGGGTAATAGGATGTGATATTATTACCGCGCTGATAGCGCAAAAATTTCTTAAACAGGAACCAGGCGCTGCGATTGTATATGACCTCCGGTCGAGCAAGGTTGTTCCGGAAGAAATAAAGGCCGCAGGTGGTATTCCCTGCCGTGAACGGGTAGGCCACGCATACATGAAAGCCGCTTTACGTGAAAAAAACGCTCCCTTTGGCGGAGAACTTTCCGGACATTATTATTTCAGGGATAACTACTATTCCGACTCGGGGATTATCATATTTTTTATGATCCTGGAACTTTTAAGTTTAAGGAGAACTCCTTTTTCCAGCATACTCGCACCGCTAAAAAGATATTGCTCCTCGGGGGAAACAAATTTTGAGGTAAAAGAAAAGGATGCGAAATTAGAAGAAATTGTCAAAAAATTTTCTAACGCAAAAATAGACTATCTTGATGGCGTAACCGTTGAATACAACGATTGGTGGTTCAATGTCAGAAAATCAAACACAGAGCCTCTTCTGAGATTGAATATAGAAGGAAAAACACCGGAAATTATGGAAAAGGGGAAAAAAACACTTATCAGCATTATTAAGGGGAAATAATGTCCACGTCTGCCTTTCTTATTCGGCTTAGTTTTTCACGAATTGCCATGTATGCTGCGATTGCAGTCTTTTTCCTGCTATCCATCCCTCAACTTATCGGCATCGGAACAAACGCCGATGCAGAGGTCTTTGACATTAAATTTACAAATGGGAAATTATCCGTAAAACTGGACGATACTCCGTTGGAAAAGGTGTTAAAGGAGATTATGACGCAAAGCGGCGCAAGAATATGGCTGACCGATACAATTGACACAAAAGTCACTATGGAATATAAGGATGTTCCTATCAGAGAAGGGATACGCAGGATTTTGAAAGACAAAAATTACGCATTTAGTTATGATCCCAACGAATTAAAAGAAGGAAAAATATCAATAGTCAGTGCCAATAAATCGAAGGAAATTTACACGCCAACAAGCCAAAAACCGCCAGAAAAATTAATCAAACGAAAAGAGAAAAAAAAGAAAAAAGACCCCAAGTTTGAAGCGCTTGCCAAAGACGCATTAGAAAATGAAGATGCCGAAAAAAGGGAAGATGCAATAATAGCCCTGGGAGAAACTGAAGATAAAAAAGCAATAGAAATTATCGCTAAGGCATTGGAAAATGATACAAATGTAGACGTACGGTTAAGCGCCATCGATGCATTGCTGGAAATAGATATGGATGACGAATCTATAATAAAACCAATTTCCAAAGCCGCTCTCAACGACAAAGATCCGTGGGTTCGCGAAAGCGCCGTAGAGGCATTGGGCGAAATAGGGAGCAAAGAGGCTATAGAAATTATTAAACAGGCACTTAATGATGAAGATGGCTCCGTTCGCGAAATAGCACAGGAAATTTTGGATGATCTAAACAAATAATCGTTTTTGTTTTTTATATTGACATTTAACAAAGAATCGTTTAAATTAATTAACGTTTATAATATTAAACAGTAGTAGTTACGCAATCTCTCACATCTCCCAATTGTGAGGCCCCGCTCCTCCCGCAGATTTATTGATCTGCGGGAGGTTTTTAAAAATATGGAAAAAAACGTTGCCCACTGGTTTGCAGTTCACACAAGATCTCGTCATGAAAAGCAAGTAGATTCCTTCTTAAGGGAAAAGAATATCAACTCCTTCCTTCCACTAGTGAAAACAATCAGCCGCAGACGGGACAGAAAAAAATATATTGATGTTCCTCTTTTCCCAGGGTATTTGTTTGTCAATATAACACTGGATAATCTATATGAAATAAAAAGCACACGGGGGGTGGTAAGGATTATTGGCAACGGAGAAGGCTTTATTCCTTCTCCTATTCCGGATGCAGAAATAAACAATTTAAAGACATTGATAAACAGCAATGTTGCGATAGACCCTTACAAATATTTGCAAAAAGGCACGAAGGTCCGGGTTGTTTCAGGCCCGCTAATTGGTTTAGAGGGGATATTGGTCAAAAGGAAGACGAATTATCGCGTTGTCGTTTCTATAGACCTTTTGCAAAAATCAACGTCAGCAGAAATTAGCATAGCGGATATTGAATCAATTGACTAGTGTAGTGTTTCATTAAAATGACTACATTGTTGTCGTCAATGCCGCGATAGCAAAGCAAACTCAAATCTTTTGGGAACAAGAAATTCTGCGTTGCTCCACTCCACGCAATGACATTTTTTTAAGTACACATTTTAATGTAGTGCGGGAAATAATTCACCATTGTTAACGCTATTTATACCAGTTACAACCGATAGTTTTTTTCAGTTTAAAATTAGTCAGTTAATAAATGATGTATGGCAAACGACGAAGAAATCACACAATATAACATCCTTGAAAAATTGTCGGACAGCGACCGGATTTCCCAGCGCCAATTATCCTCTCAGTTGGGCATTAACGTTGCTTCGATAAACTTTGCGATAAAAAAGCTCACCAAGAGGGGGTTGATAAAAGTTTTGGGGACAAACCCAAGAAAGATTCGTTATATTTTAACTTCAAAAGGGATTACAGAAAAAACGCAGATTGCCTATAATTTTTTAAATAGAAATTTTCGCTTTTACAAGGCGGTGAGAAAAGATGTTGAAAGCAAGATACAAGATATCCCTTTTAACGGCCAAGCCCGTGTTGCACTTTACGGCGTCACAGACCTTATGGAAATTGCGTATTTAGTAATCCAGGATAAAGAATTGGACCTGGTTGCTGTAGTTGATGATGAGATGAAGATTAGAATTTTCGGTTACCATGTGATCGGAATCGAAGAAATAAGTACTTGCTCTCCCGATTACCTCCTTTTAACAAAAGAGCTGGATATTGATGAGGTTAAAAAATATATACCCGACTCAGTTAAAATTGTAGATATACGGGTATAACGCCCCCCCCTGTTTCAGCAGCGAATACATACCAACGCAGCGTTTCTCTTTGAAAATTCCCGGTCTCGTAGTTCAATTCCCTCTTTTGCCATCCTGTCGGTTTGTAAGTTAACTTACCCACTTGAGCTGAAAAATAACAATCTATATGGAACAATGGCTACTTATTTTATCTTTTGCACTCATAGCGTCTGTTGTGGCTGCAATTGCAGGTACGGGTGGAGGTATAATTTTACTTCCTGTTTTAGTCGCAATATTTGGGGTACGCGATGCTGTTCCGATGTATGCCGTTGCCCAGCTTGTTGGCAACCTGAGTCGGGTTGGATTTAACCGGCGATTTATACAATTTCGTGTCGTTTTTTGGTTTGCCATCGGAGCCGTTCCTTTTTCCATTCTCGGCGCCTGGCTTTTCACCAAATTGCCAGATACTGGTCTTCTCAGGATTTTGGGTGGCTTTTTAATCTGTTCCGTCATTTGGCGGCATTGGCGCGGACGCCCGGTCACAGGGTTCGGAGTGCATTGGTTTGCCCCCATCGGATCCATGTTTTCTTTGATTTCTGCGATTTCTGGTAGTGCCGGTCCATTTCTTGCGCCATTTTATCTTTCATACGGACTCATCAAGGGTGCGTTCATCGGAAGCGAGGCTTTAGGTACTGCGGTCGTACACGTTGTAAAGCTTGTTTCTTATCAGAGTCTTGGTGCGATTTCATCATCTACCTGGGTATGTGGGCTTTCTATTGCCCCGGCAATGATCCTTGGCTCCTTCGTTGGAAAAAGCATATTGGAGAGATTATCTATTCAGACATTTATGAGAATTATCGAAGCCGTGATTACCGGGTTTGGACTATGGTTCCTCATAAAATGAAATTTTGGCGCTGGTTTGTCCATGTTATGGTTGGGCGAATTATTGCTAAATTTCATTTAATTTGCCTTATTAATTCTGTATTATATTCGTTACATTTTGTTTCACTTTTTTATCCACTGCTAAAAAACTTCAACACTCATCAGCATCAATAGTAAACATATACCAAAAAAACAATGACCCAAAAAAAGAGAAAATACCTTTCACCGGTAATGCTAGAGCACAAGGCCAGGGATGATTTTGAGAAAAAGAGATACCGGGAGGCAATGGATAGTTTTGAAGAACTTTATTGCATGGACAAAGAAAAATATCACAGCGAACTCATGGCCAGTTATCGTGCATTAGCGGATACATTGATTCAAAACAAAAAGTTGGTAGAGGCTGCGGATATTGTCGGTAAAATAAAAGAGATAACAGGCGGGCAAGGCGAGGGTTTGTTTGCGGTAAAAATCGCAATGCAGAACGGCGATTATGCCGCTGCGGCAGAAGAGTATATTTCCCTTTTGTCGAAAGGCATAGAGGCGCCGGGCATTAACGAAATTCCAGGGATGGCAGATGCAATAGTCTTGCGTTTCCAGGACAGTTCTTTTTTTAAGTCATACAATCCGGAAATATATGAAGAAATAATTGCGATACACAAGGCGTTGGAGCATATTGCACATGAACATTATGAAGAAGCCTGGACGGAAGTAAAAGTAATAGGACGAAACTCCGTATTTTCGCATTGGAAGTTATTTATAAAAGGGAGTATCGCCTTTTATACAAATG
>MHYI01000053.1:5800-5939 GCA_001828295.1 Planctomycetes bacterium RBG_16_41_13
CCGCAGACACGCTGTTGCACGATACAGCAAAGGCGTTTATGGTACTCATGGATAATCCGCAGCAAAAATTGCCTGAGGCTCTAAGCAAAAAGACTTTAAGGAAGATATGTTATTTGTCGGGATATCCAGAGCTTGCGCA
>MHYI01000054.1:0-1172 GCA_001828295.1 Planctomycetes bacterium RBG_16_41_13
TGAAACAAAGTTCTTTGACGATTTTAGGACTGCCGCCTGAAAATTTATAGATGTCTTTTCTGAAATCGTCCGTGTGGTTGACTTTAATATTGAATTCTTTAACAAAATAATCTACCAGTTTATCCGTGGCGGATTTTTCAAGATTCTTTATTTCCACCTTTATAAAATCAAATAAAATCATGCGTAAATGGTCGATATCTTTTTTCCTTATTCCACGGCTTATCATTATGAGAGGAATTTTTTTATCCATCACATATAAAAAGAAAGAGTAGAGTCTCGGCGTAACTAATTCTACATGATCGAAAATAATATATGCTGGCTTCTCCCTGTCAAGCATACGAAAGAATACCTTTCTCAACATTGAAATGTTCATGTTCGTACTATTTTTGTTCCCTTTGTCATGAAAGAGGATAGGGTTTATTAATGATTCCTTTAATGTCTTACTGCTTCGGGAATAAAGTAAATTTTCCACTTCTTCCCTCCGGTTTACGATTTCATGAATAATGGCGCTTTTGCCAGTCCCTTCCTCACCGTAAATAATGATATTCTTCCTGCTGTTCATTAAGCCGGTTATAAATTGGCACTCTTTTTCTCTTCCAAACAAAACAACTTTTTCCACCGATGCACCGTTTCTGTTCACTATTTTCTCAATAGCCCGGAACCATGATTTTTTCCCCGGCATCTGTTTGCTTCCACCGAAAACAACTCATTGTCACTTATTTTGATTCTTAATTATTCATTGCAGTTTTTTACTGTACCTTAGGCATGCGCCTGTCTATTAAATCCCTCACCGTTCTCTTAACAATGCCCACTTCCAATTCAGACCGATTCATAATAAACTCTATAGACTTGGGAATTCCGGTCTCATCAAGGGCATTGAAAATTGCAATTTTTAGAAAGGTACTGTTCGTTTTTTTAAAGAGTGCGATGAGAGGTTCCACCGCCTTTTCGCTTTTCAGTCTGCCAAGGATATTTACTGCCCGCAGAACCGTTTCCGGTTCTGTATGTCTTAGTGCATTAAGCAATTTTTCCTCATAATCCATGCTTTCATATTTCAATATATCAGCATCACAGAAAGGGCATATTCCCTCAACCGCATTTATTTCCTTCCAACATTCCGGACAATAAAATATCATGATGCATCCTTTGAATTAAATGGGAATCCAGAAAAA
>MHYI01000054.1:1345-3148 GCA_001828295.1 Planctomycetes bacterium RBG_16_41_13
AAAAAACCCCTTCCATGTGAGTTGAGAGAGGTCTAAAGACTTTCCTGCCATTTCTTCTGCAGCAGCAACAACAGCCTGGTTTTTCCGCAATACCAAACCCATCGGGATAAAATACATGTTCGCGACACAATGTTCAAACCCGCTGGCAACAAAACCACCTATAGGAAACAGAACCGAAAGCACCTTATCTGCCATGCTTCTTCCACTATAGCATAACCAAACATTAAGGCATACCAGGGCATTGCAAAGCACTCCCCTTGCCAGGGCAGCCTCAAACGACAGGGTAGTCTTTTTGTGGGCGATAAGCAATGCCTTTGCGCCCGTCATAAAATGAAAAATTTCCCATTGATGCGCCGTATACATCCAGAGGACCATCAATATCCCGCCTATAAAGTTACCCACATACACAATAATCCATATCCGGAGCAAATCCCGGGTTGTAATACGTTTGCTAAGATAGCCCATAATGTTGAGATTGTTACCGGTAAAGAGTTCGGCCCCGGCAGTTTCAACCAGTATGAGTCCGAGTGAAAACACTATACCCATAATAAGAGAGGTAATGCCTAAATGAAGAGCAGAATCACTCGTTACAAAAGTAGCAAACTGTGCGCCCATGGCAACAAAGATACCGGCCAGGATACTCAATATAAAGGTCTGCATAGTACGCAATCTTGCCCTTGCGACAGCCTTGTTTTCAACAATAGATGCGGTTTGTACAGGTGAATGTGCTGCGCCGGTTTGTGCCGCCCTGCGGAATTCTGACATATCGTTTACCATCAACTTTAAACCTCCTTTCCCTTCTTGGGAAAGCGTAGATATACAAACCAGTAAGCACCTGCAACTAATACAATACCACCGATTACATTTCCGAGAATAACAGGGCACAGGTTATCGAACAAAAATCCTTTAAAAAAGGTGAGACTGGAAAGGTCTAATCTCCCGCCATGTACCTTTTCAGCAACTGTTAATACCTTTCGGTTGTCTTTCAGGACAATCCCCATAGGGATAATCCACATATTGACAACACCGTGCTCAAACCCACATGCCATGAGACAGGAAACAGGCCATAGTAACGACAGTATTTTATCAATATTACTTTTACCGCAGTAACACAACCAAACGCCCAGACATATCAGGGCATTACCCATCATCCCGCGCGCCAGGAGGACGCCAAACGAGGTGTTTACTTTCTCGTTAGCAATGAGAATAATTTTTGCGCCAAGCAGGTAGTTGCTCATCGTCCATTGTTCAGAGACATATATCCATACTACCATCGTTAATGCACCAATAAGATTACCAATAAACGCTATGATTACATTCCTCGTAAATGCCCTGCCGGTAATTCTCCCCGATAGAAAAGACATTATGACAAGAGGGTTTCCCAAAAAAAGCTCTGCTCCGGTAATTACGATTAAAACCATTGCCAGTGTAAACGCCACACCTCCGGCGAGTTGGTTTAAACCATAGCTTGAGGTTGCGGTATGGGTTACCAGCACGGATAGTTGCATACCAAGCGCAATAAAGACCCCCGCAAGTATACTTAGACCAAGCAGGGTTAAAGCGTCAAGATTCATCCTTGCACCACCTACCAGCCCGGCTTTCCTAGCCGTTTCAAAAGGCTCACAGGCATCGGTCTCTGTAACCAGATTGTCATACCCCTGATTGCTTATATCAGTATCTTTTGTCTCTATCATAAAATCGACTCCTTATCTAATTTCTTGTTGGGCTTTTCTAGTAAAAGACGTCCAATATGAAAGCAAGTATACCGAGAATGAGTAGGATTAAAGCGAGAAGGTTTGCCCT
>MHYI01000054.1:3176-5262 GCA_001828295.1 Planctomycetes bacterium RBG_16_41_13
TCACAGGCATCGACCTCAATAACCGGCATGCCATACCTCCTATTGTTTATATCGCCATCTTTTATGTTTATCATAAGATCGACTCCTTGTCTGATTTTCCGCCTGGCTTTTCTAATAAAAGACGTTCCATATCTAAAATCAAATCAATAATTCCATTAAGGTGCAGATCGAGTACGTCTTCAAGCCCATCAGCAATAACTCCATATCTTTTCAACTTCTTTGCTTTTGCGTCTTCAAGGATACACCAGCATGAAGACATTTTCCCAAAAATCTCCTTTGCCGGGTCTCTCAGTTCCTTTTCGAGATCAAACCTTTTTGAAAGCGCCTTTATTCTGTCCTTTATAAGCAACACCCTTTTAAAAATTTCTCTTTTAACTCCTTCGTCCATGTTGCATTTCGTATCGTAAAGGATGCCATTATAGTCGTCGTTATTGAATACTTGTTCAACATACCGGATATTTTCCTCCATGATACGAAGAGCTATCGTAAGCCCTCTCTTTTGATTTTCACTCAGCATAATGCATCCTGTTTGTTATTTTACTTCCCATTCTTCTCATTACACCAGTATCAGAGTCTATCACAGTACGTATTCACGGTAACAATTCACGTGTGTGGCAAGGTGCGCCTTGCCACTACACGGTTAAAAGTTTCCGATGGACTAATTTACCAACTCCGTTTTCTGTACTTCGTTGTGCTAACCCATCTTGTATGGCTTGTTCTATTCGCGCAATAGGGCTATTCCCAAGGTCTTTCAGTTGCCGGGTATAAAATTCAATCGTTGCGCAAATCCCTGATGTTGCATCACAGAGTATCCTGTCACAATTCCTGCTGACGCTGGATGCCATTTCTGCTATCATCTCATGTAAAACCAGTTTTCGGCGGGCCGGTTGTGAAAGAAAGGAGCACAGAATGGAATGAAACTTATTACCAGAAGTTGTCGTATAATCCTGGGCTATGCAATAAAAATTACTATCCTTGTATATATCCACAGAATATTCAAATTGGCCCATTGGTATCTCAAAGAGGATCTCTACGGCCGCTTTAAACTCATGGATAATGTCACTGGCATGCCGTAGAAGATCGTCAACTGTCTCCTGTATATTCGTTAAGATCGCCCTCTCAAAGTCATTTCTAAACACCTCAAACCCCTTACCAATTTCCTGCCTGATAATTTTCTGCATTTCATTTCTCAAAATGGTAGAATTGGTATCTGGATTTTTTTCAAAGAAATCATGGATACATTGCTTTGTCCTCAGTATTTCCTTTTCTTCAAAATCCTTTACCATTTCCTTTGCCTTTAAGCACAACATACCCAATTTGTCCTCGATCAAATATAAAACATTTTCCTTATCCTGTTTTAGGGTTGCGGCAAGGTGGCGGAAGGTGGTAAACATATTTTCCACGTCTTCCCATGAAGCTTTCCGTATTTTTTTCTCAATAATGCCAATTACATTTTCCATATCTGCCTCCTATAAAAATTCGACAAGGGCATTATTACTTTAGCTTACATTTCATTCTGGAAATATAACGGCATAACAAAAACCCTTGTCAAAACCAATACCCCGACAAGGAGTTTTCCCCAATAAAAAACTCCTATCGAAGCAAGACTTCAATAGGAGTTATCAGCTATCACATAGCAATCAGGCGAACTCCATCGCCTCTTTATTCAGAACTGCACCTTATACCATTACCATATTTATTTGCTCCTGCTTTACGTCAACCAGATTAATGGCATCCCAAATATTTGTCAGTTTTCCTTTGTGTTCTTCCAGCTCCTTAGCCTCGTTTGCCAACAACTCTAACTCAATCCGTACAAACTCGTCGCCTGCCTTTCGTCTCTCCTGGCCCTTTTGAATAGCTTGTTCAATTTGCTCTATAAGGTCATTTCCAAGGTCTTTCAATTGTTTCGCATAGTGGTTAATGGTCTTGCGAATCCTTGTTGTAAGGTCTGAGCGGGTTCTGCCACAATTCCGGCTTACATCAGAAGACACCCTTTCCATCATCTCATGAAAAACCATCTTCCTGCTCATAGATTTAGGCAGGAAAGTACGCAGAATAGACTTAACTTCTTCTTCGGTAGGCGCCG
>MHYI01000054.1:5350-11745 GCA_001828295.1 Planctomycetes bacterium RBG_16_41_13
CTCGGCAGCCGTTTTAAACTCCCGGATAATATCGTTGGAACGTTTCGTAAAACGGTTAAAGGTCTCCTGCATATTATTAGAAATCGCCTGCTCGGAATCCTTTCTAAATACATCGAATCCCCTGACAATCTCGTCTTTGATAACCTTTTGCATCTCATCCCGAAAAACTGTTGGACTAAGCCCGGTATTTTTTTCATAGAAATCCGCAAGACATTGTTTTATTCTCGCAGTCTCTTTTTCTTCTAAAACCTTTAGCATATCCTCCACCTTCAAACACAACTTGTCAGATTCGCCCTTGAGCAGATAAGCAATATCCTCTCTATCCTGTTTCAGGTTTGTGACCAGTTTATAAAAGGTGTTTAGCTTATCCTCTAATTCTTCACCGGAAGCCTCCAAGGTTCTCTTCTCAATAGCTATCTGAGATAATTTCCGGGAGATAAACCGCTGTGTCTTGGATATTGTTGTATTCAGGACAATCTTCCCTTTTTCAGAAGAAAGAAAACTCCCCAACGCGTCTGCAAGTTCCAAAAGACCACTCTGTAAAAGCAGAACATCATTATTAATTATTTTTGCCTTCAGCGCTTCTCTGGCAGAAATAGGCCAGATTTTATGCACGGTAAACCCCATCTCCTCTAGCACATGTTTATTAAAGGCGGCTATTTCCTCAATCTCATTTGGAGTCAGATTATCAATCTTGTTTAACACGAAGAATATCTTTTGTGTGGAGTCTTTGATGGTATCAAGGAGTTCCTTTTCCACCTGTGAGATGGGAACATCGGCGCTCATCAGGAACAATGCGGCATCAAGGTGGTCTAAAAATTCATACGTCGTTTCCGTGTTATGCAGAAAGGTTGACCCCACTCCCGGGGTATCGACCAGCATCATCCCCGCTTCAAGAAAAGGTGACGGATATTCCATGATCGCGCATCGCACTCCGCGTACATTTCCGGGATTTTCTTTTTCCGTAACATAACAAGGCAATTCCTCCACAGTAATTTCCCTTTCACTGCCATCTTCCATGAAAATCACACACCTGACTTCCTTGCCAAATTTCAGGATCGTCACAATAGAAGTTAGCGGCACTACCGATGATGGTAGGACTTCTCTGCCAATTAAACTGTTGATAAGCGTCGTTTTACCCCTTTTAAACTGTCCTAAAATCACCAAATTAAAGCTGTTAGTTACCAACCGTTCCTTGATCATAGCAAGCCAGCCGTCTCCAATCACTGCATCTTCTTTTGACAAGGTCTCTATATTTTCAATTACACTCAATATTTCTTTCTTATGTTCCACAAATTCATCTAACATGAAACTTCAAATCCTCCACAAAAACAAACGGATCTGTTCATCTACTTAATGGAATTAATTAGGCCTTCGGCGAATTTTAACCGAATAAACAAAACGGGGAGACGCATGCAATGCGTCTCTACAAAAACTTTGAAATTCCTAAACGTAAATTTAACAAAAAACCCCTGCCAAAACCATTCGTTTGACAGGGGTTTTCAAAACAAAAAAACTCCTGCCAAAGGAAATCTTTGACAGGAGTTATTAGCCACAATAGCAGCGATTAAGCGAACTCCATCGCATATAAATTTATTTTTTATCTCAACAACTGCGAATAATGATACTCACTCTTTCATCTGTTGTCAAACACATTTTGCCATTTTGCGTATTACGCAACCTTTTTCTCAATCTCCTCAAATTTCACGGCAATCTTTTTTGATACTCCTGGTTCCTGCATCGTGATGCCATAAAGCACATCCGCAATACTCATAGTAACTTTATTATGCGTAATCATGAGAAACTGTGTGTCCCTGGTAAACTCTTTAACAATAAGACTGAACCTGTTGATGTTGTTTTCATCCAGGGCGGCATCCACCTCGTCCAGGATGCAAAAGGGGCTTGGTTTTGTCTGAAATACCGAAAACAGCAGCGCCACGGTGATCATCACTTTCTCTCCCCCGGAAAGGAGTGTGATTGAACGAAGTTCTTTGTTGGGCGGCTGCGCAACTATTTCAATTCCCGCTTCGAGGATATCAACGTTCTCTTCCAAAATTATATCTGCCTTTCCTCCGCCAAACAGCTTCCGGAACATCATTTGAAAATTTTCCCGGATTTCATGGAAGGTTTTTTCAAAAGATTCACGGCTCGTATGATTAATTTTTTTTATCAGATTCAGCAGACTCGTATGCGACTTTTCGAGATCCTCCTTCTGGGTGAGGAGAAAACCCTCCCGGCTTTCAAGGTCTTCCTGTTCCGCAATGGCTTCCAGATTCACATTGCCCAGACGCTCCACCTTTCCCTGTAATTCTTCTATTTCCAGGGACACCGCTTCCCAAAATTCCTCATGAGAAACGTCGGACAGAGCTTGTTTCTCCTTCAAACTGTTGAGTTCCTGCTCAATTTCTTCATGGTTATTATGCAGTTCGGAAATTTCAAGTTTATATTCTTCTCTTATCCGTTCCTCAAGATTGGTTATACGGATATGATATTCATTTTCTTTAAATCGTAATTCCTGAAGATGCTGTTCTACAGTCCCATATTCTGCCTGGTTTCCTTCCAGAGATGTCCTTAATTCCGCGGCATGATAATCATTTCTTTCTATTTCTGCACTCAGATTTTCCGTTCTTTCGTCAAGCGCAATTTTTTCTGATTGAAGCGTCTCAATGTGTTGTTCCGCATTTTTAATTTCTATTTCCGCATCAAATATTTTCTGCTGACAATTTTTATGCTCATCGGCTATATCCTGAACCTGTGCTTCCATTTCCTGCAGGTCTGCGGAAAGTTTGTTTAACGTCTCTGCCAGACTGTCTTTTTTCTCTTCTTTCTGTGCAAGCATCACCTTTAAAGACATAATTTCTTCCTGCATTTCCTTCCTTATAACTTCCTTTTCCTTAACAAGCATCGATGTCTCTTCAATTTGTTGTTTTAATGCTTCATGGCGTTGATCGAGGGCTTCCAATCTTTCCCGCAATAAAATTTCGCGTTCGTGGGTGTTTTCTATTTCTCCGTTTATTTCTTCTGATTCCTCTTCGTTCATCTTTTCTTCTGCCAGAAGTTCTTCCTGCTTTTGTTTGTTTTGAGAAAGTTCATTTTCCTTTGACATTTTCAGTAAATTCAACTGTTCTATCTTTACCGCCAATTGGGCCGTTTTCTCTTCAAGCCCGGTCAGTTCGCCTACATACGTATGCTTTTCCCCCTCAAGCCTCTCAAGTTCATCTTGTATCCGAAGCAATTCTTCTCCAATTTTCTCCAATTCACTTCTGCGGGAAATAATGCCCACCTGCCCCTGCTTTCTACCGCCACTGATTGTCCCGTCCAATTCAAACAACTCTCCATTCAATGTTACACAACGAACATAGACGCCCTGGCTATTCAGCCCCATTGCGGCTTCAAGATTTTCAACAACAAGGGCATTGCCCAAAAATCCCTCTATTACTCCCCGAATATCTTCCCTGCAATTAACAAGGCGGCTTGCGACGCTAATGACATTTGGTTTTTGTAAAATTTCCTCATTTATAGAAGATTGCCCATGCATACGGTCTAATGGAAAAAAAATGGCATTTCCCCTTTGATGTTCCAGTAGAAAGGCAAGCGCCTCTATCGCATTTTGCGTGGTATTCACAACAATGCCTTGCACTTTATCTCCCAATGCAGCTTCAATGGCAAGAGCGTACTGCAAATCCACCTTCAGCATATCCACAATCATGCCTTGTATACCTTTCAAAACAGCATCTGTTTTCTGCGATTCTTCAACGATACATTTTGCCCCTGACTCAATACCCTCAGCACGCACCTCATAATCCATCAGTACTTCGTGCCGCGATTTTTTACTGCTTTGCAATTGCTTTTTCAGGTTAATTTGGTCTTCTAAGGAACGGATTGTGTTGATAATTTCTTGTATACGACCTTTTGAAGCGGACAAACTGCTTTCTAAAATATCATACTCTATAGTAATAGTATTTTTTTCATCTGCAACGGTCTCATATCTCGATTTCAACATATTCAGAGATGAAGCAATTTCGTCCTGTCTTTTTTGAAGCCTCATCCCTCTGCTCATCAATGCTTCTTTTTCCATAGTTAAACTGCCGATTTCATTCTGTACGCCAGACTCTTTTTGCAGTGTAGCAATAACCTCCGCCTTTTTTTCTTCCATGCCCTGATACAACATATCGCATTCGAGGTTTATTTGTTTACTTGAAATTTCTTTATTCTGCTGATCGTTTTGTACCGTTGCTATATCCCGCGCCAATACGTGCAGCATTTCCTCAGATTTTAAAATAGTGTTTTTTGTTTCGCCTATCTTATTTTCCAATGTCTTTTGCTGTTCCAGGAGTCTTTCGCGCCGGGTTTTTAATTCTTTAATACGTTCGGTATTATGTTTTATTTTATCCTCGTCTTTTGATATTTGCGACTCAAGGCTCATTTTTTTCGTCTGCAATGCCGCTGATTGCAGTTCCAATTGTTCCAAGGCATCTTCAATTTCATTTATTTGTAATTTAAGATTATCTATAATAGCGGTTACTTTTTGCCTTTGTTCTTCTATTTGTTTTATTTGTTCAGAAACAGATGCCTTATTATCACCAAGCTCTCTATAATTTTTAAGCGAAAGCCCTACCTTTAGTTTTTTTAATTGTTCTTTATACTCCTGGAATCTTCTCGCCTTCGATGCCTGAACTTTTATGGAACGAAGCTGCTTTTGCAGCTCCTCAACAATGTCGCCTATTCGCAACAAATTTTGTTCCACATGTTCTAATTTAGACAAAGCAGCTTTTTTCTGTAATTTGAACCTGCTAATACCTGCGGCCTCTTCAAACAAGGCACGCCTTTCGTGAGCATTCGCTCTGAGCAACGCATCGACATTCCCTTGTTCAATCACAGAATACGCATTTGAACCAAAGCCTGTATCCACAAAAAGTTCGCGTATGTCTTTTAATCTGCTGGTTTGTTTATTAATAAGATATTCAGATTCTCCGGAAGCATACAGGCGGCGCGTAATACACACTTCAGTATATTCCAGAGGCAATAGTCCCTTATTGTTCAAAATGGTCAACGATACTTCCGCATAACCAAGAGAGGGCCTTTTTTCGGTGCCATTAAAAATAACATCCGACATTTCATTGCCTCTCAACGATTTAACGCTTTGTTCGCCAAGCACCCATTTAACAGCATCCACTATATTGCTCTTGCCGCATCCATTGGGACCGACAATGACGTTTATGCCGTCTTCAAAAACAACTTCGGTTTTTTCGGCAAACGATTTAAATCCGAACAGTTCCAGCTTCTTTAATTTCATAACACTGCGCTATTTTTTTTAATTAGGTTGGGTTTTAAAAAACGAAACCCCGACGGTTATTATTTTACCCACCCCTCAATCCTCTCCCGGGAGGAGACATCCAAAATTCTCCTCATTGACAGGACAAGCGTATTACATTTCATGTCATAATACCCGGCAAGGATACATGGCCTACCATAGGGGCAGATGTGGGTTTGTTAATTGCTTAACTAAAAAGATTGAAATTTTTTAACATCAAATTGTGCTATCTTTGGCAACGATTTTTTAAGGTTCCGCTCCAAAAAGAGGGGACTGGTGTATGTAAAGACATTTTTACCTGCCCTCAATCCTCTTCCATGAGGGGACATCTAAAATTCCCCTCTCGAGATGGATAGGGATGTGTTTATTAATTGATTTGCTAAAAAGCTTGAAATTCCTTGCATCAAATTAATCCTTTGGCTGGCAGAGACGCGAGGCATTTGCATCTCTACAGACTTGATGCTATTTTGGAATTTGGAAAACCTTCATTCCGTAACCCGCAATTTACTGTTAAAAAGGGGCAGGAGGTATAACACTATGATACTTCTGCTTGCTAAATAATGACAAAGAAGGGCGTTCCGATGGAATCGAAACGCCCTTCCCCCATTATACATAGGTTGGTCCCACACCAATAAAAATACGAATACAAAACTGTCTCGTTCCTAATAACCGGTATACATAAATACTTTTGAATGCGTGTATCTGTTAAAATATAAATACTATTAAACGGTCTATTACTTTTTCGCCTTCTTTGCAGCAGGCTTGGCTTTTGCTTTTGTCGTCGTCTTTGCTTTTTCTGTTGTTGTCTTTGCTTTTGTTTCGGTTTTTGCTTTTGTCGTTTTGGCGTCAACACTCTTTGTAGCTGTTTTCTTTGCTCCTGTTTTTGCAGGAGTACCACACTTCTTTACCGGCATTAAATATCACCCCCTCTCATAGATTATTTGGGACCAACGGTATAATGAACCTACCAATTTCTCGATAAAACTTTTCCTTCATCTCCCCGGACACAGCAATAATTAACATATTTGCCTGCCACCATTGCAAATTCCCTGAGCATTTCAAAAGAATAGGGCTTTTCATT
>MHYI01000055.1 GCA_001828295.1 Planctomycetes bacterium RBG_16_41_13
TCTATCAATTTCTTCCTTCCAAGAGGCCTGGACCACCAAAATCCCAAGTATAATACAACGGAGACGAGGGAGCTTACGATGATTTCCGCAATGATGCTTTCGAATGCAACGAATTTTGACATCATAAGCAATGCCAACCCCGTCAGAATGCTGGAAAACATGGATGGGTAGATCGATTGGAAGAATGACGAAACCGATATCGGCGTGCCCCTTAATCGATACCATATTGATGGATAGAATATTATATACCTTCCAATTGTGTAGGCGGCGGCGACCCCGACCGCTCCCCAATGCACACCGATCGCAAATAAAGAAACGGTATAAATCGAATTCACGGTTCCCCATAATAAATATCTTCTTGTAAGTCCACATGTCTTCACTACGAGGTCGCATATGCTGGAAACAGGTATAATAAACGATGCGAATGCGAGTATCCTGAAAATAGCGGCGGCATCGATCCACTTTTCACCCAGTACCAATCGAATGATAGTTTCGGAATATATCCCCAGATACACGACCAAAGGCATATAGATAAATGTCATCAGTTCAACCATTTTCTCAAAATATTCACGGTATTTTCCTCGATCGTTCTGAAAGGCGCTGAGCGCCGGAAAAGCAACACTGCCTAAAGGAAGCCGAATTCGTTGTAATGGAAAATACATCAATTTGTACGCCCGGTCGTATAATCCCAAAGCGGTTGCCCCCCAGAACCGCCCGATTAGAATATTGTCGACGCTCTTGGTAAAATAAGTCATTATATTGAACCCAGTTATATCGCCTCCAAACTTCAGCATGGAACCAATTCCCGCTCGACGACTCGGTAACCCAGGCAACCACCGGCACATAAGCCAAGATCCGGATGCGACGAAAAAAGAAATAATAACTTCTTTCCATACGAGGGACCAATACTTGAAACCCATCCAGGCCATGATGATTCCCGCCAGACTACCCAGAAAATTTGCAATAATGCTTATCAATGTTATATGCCCGAAGTGCATCTGTCTATTCAGTAAAGCTTGATGCTGTACGGTCAGTCCGCCAAATATGAAACTGATTGATAGCGCGATGGAAATGTTCCTTAATCGCATATCTCCATAAAACCAGGCGATGATCGGCGACAAACCAACTATGACAATCATTGTCAATAAACCAAGGCAAGCATTGATCCAGAATAGGTTGCTTACTTTTTGTTGAGTGAGATCCTTTTGCTGAACGGTTGCATCAGATAACCCTAAATCTTTGAATAATTGCGCGAACCCCGTAAAAGCCGCAACCATTCCAACCAGACCGAACTCCTCTGGCATGAGAAGACGGGCCAGGATAGCCGTCGATGCTAGCTGCAATATGAACGAAGCACCTTGCCCGGCAAGTATGAAAGTCCCTCCACGGACGGACTTACCCTTCATGTCTTGCGTCAATCGGGAATTATCAAATAAAGCGTCGTGTCTGTTTGATTTCTTTATTAAAGTTCTCCTTTATTGAATGATCAGAACCTAGATACAGCCTCCGAAAGTTAGAGTTCTCCTCGCCTGAAGGAATCAATAATGCCTGCAGCGATTCGTGTGGCCAAGGCGGAAATTGTAAGTGCAGGATTAACCGCGGCCGCGGTTACAAATATGCTTCCATCGGCAATAAAAAGGTTGGGGACATCATGGGTACGGCCCCATTCGTTTACAACAGAGTTTTGAGAGTTTGAACCCATCCGGCATGTACCCAAATAATGAGCTGACGATCCTGGTCGATATTCAATCTCCAATATTTCCGTGGAACCTGAAGCCTGTAAGATTTCCTTAAGATTTTTTTTAATTGCTGCTACCATCGCCCGATCATTATTTCCAAGTTCGTTGGTCAAGCGAGGAACGGGCAAACCGTAGAGATCTTTAACCTCGGGATCCAAAGCCACCTGATTGTTGATATTCGGAAGCTGTTCGCCGACCGTAATCAAATCCACGTGATGTGCAAAGAGTTGTTCTGTACGGAGTTTGTGTCGGGTCCCCCAACCCGGCAATTTTTTTGCAACATAAAGTGGCCAATGTGAACTGCAAGATACATATGTCGTCCAACCACGCGCAAATGTGTTGGCTTTATCGGTCGCATAGTTGTCCTGTATCAATCCACCGGTAGGGGTTCCACGCCACGGATCCATCCGCTCCGAAAAGAGCCCGTAAGCCAGGACAGCAAGGTGTTCAGTGAAAAACTTGCCGACTAGTCCACTGGAGTTCGCAAGACCATTAGGATATTGGCTCGAATCGCTTAGCAGGAGCAACCTTGGTGTTTCGACTGCGTTCCCAGCCAATACGATCGCTCGTGCACGAATCTCGTGTTCGCTTCCCTCACTATTGAAATAAACCACGCCTCGTGCTTTCCCATCGGGTGCAACTGTTACTCGATATGCCATGCAATTTGCCCTGATTTCGACACGCCCTGTTTTTTCGGCCTTTCGGAGGTAGGTAACATCCATGCTGGACTTGGCAGTGATCGCACATCCGAGCATGCAAGTACCCGCGTTTATGCAAGCTGGACGTCCGTTCCATTCAACGGTGGGAATTGCCAGTGGTTCCCGAACCAAATGCAATCCAAGTTTATCCGCCCCGCGTTTTATTACCAAACTTGCCAAGTTAAATGGATGTGCCGATGTCGGGTAGGGTTTGCTACGCGGGGGTTCAAACGGATTTGCATCCGGGCCAGTAGGTCCAGAAACTCCAAGCTCGTACTCAACGCGCGTGTAGAATCGCTCAAGATCTTTATAGCTGATTGGCCAATCCTCAGCCAACCCATCTTCCGTACGAACACGAAAATCTGATTCATGGAATCTGGGAACACATGCAGCATATTTTAGGGTTGAACCGCCTACACCTTTAGCACGGTGGTAGTAGAATCGATTTGAGCCGGAAACAGTGTAAAGATCTCGGCGGCTATTAATTGGATCATCAAATACATTTCTTGCTACCACTTCGAAGTCGGTTCTATCGGTAAGATAATCAATGAATGGATTAAATCGCCTCCCGGCTTCTATCACCACTACGGAAAGACCAGACTCGGCAAGTTCTTTTGCCACAACGCCTCCTCCAGCTCCAGATCCGACGACGACAACATCCGTTACTTCTTTTTTTGGATTGATATTCGGCACGTTAATGCCATAGCCGGAAGCGGCTAATTCCTTCACGATTTGACTCCCCGATGCTTCTTTTCGAGGGCGATGAACGTGAAGTTCGAGATATCCGTGGGGCATCGGCGGCCCATCGTAACCAAGCCAGATCCAACTGACTTCACTTGTATAAAACGCCTCCAGGACATCCTGTCTCAGTTGAGGAAACAGTTTGATTGCCGGCATTGAACCATCCCACGCTGCACGTAAAATATGGAGATATTTTCTCAGCTTTCGTATCAGAGGGCTTTTATTGGAACGGCCCTGATCGGATTCATCCAAAGACTTTAATAGATCGATTTGTTTTGCAACCGGCAATTCATGAAATTTCGATTTGTGGATGCATTTTGCAAGTTCATCAAATGCAATCAGCCCCTCTGCGTAGAGGGATTGTCTCTCTGCGGAACTCGCAACCAAGGAATCGATAACTTTTACCGCTGAAGAACCCAAGACATCCATCTCGTTTGTTCCTGGTGTGTTCTCATCGGAGGGCACAATCAAGGAAGCGAGTATTTCGAGCAGTGCCGCCTCATCAGGCACAAACCATTTATTGCCTTTCCCCGGGCGCATTTGGTTTCGCCGCACAATCTCATTCATCCGTTTAGGCGAACGGTTCCGTGCTTGACTTTCCACCTTTTTAAGCACCAATTTAAGCTGTGCCACAATCAGGCGGCGCAATGACCCTTTTGCAGTTGTAATTAAGGTACCCAATGTATTATTTTTCTTGGTGACTATGGAGTTGCAGGAAAATATCAGCAAGTCGACTGTTCAATTTATGAATATTGTAGTTTTCAAGGATCTTCTCATATCCCTCTTTCCTAATACTTGGCCATAATTCGCGATGTTCCATGCAATACATCAGTTTTTCCGCCAAGGCCGTAACATCACCTTCCGGGGCAAGAAACCCAGTCACCCCATCTTGAACCAATTCCGGTATCCCGCTATGATAGGTACTCACGACAGGAATTCCCATTGCCATCGCTTCCATCAAAACCACGGGAATTCCCTCCTGATCGCCGTCTTTGCTCGTTACGCTCGGTGCCAGCAGAATATCGGAATCCATCATGCAGCGAAGTATCTCCTCTTGACTCTTCCAACCGAGCATCTGCACTCTCTCTCTAATATTCAGTTTATCAACGTATGATTCTAATTCATCCCTCAGAGGGCCATCGCCAATGATTCTATATTCCAGATCAGGTCGTTTATCGGCAATCCTTCCTACTGCTTCTATGCCATATCGAATACCTTTTTTTTCCACAAACCGCGCAATGGTTATTATTATGGTTCTATCTTCATTTCCAGCTGTACGGTTTACAGATCTATATTTTTCAACGTCTACCCCCATGCGGTGAACTAATATTTTGTCTTCACGACAACCCCATGATATCAATTCATTCTTCCAACGTTCGCTTATTGGCAGAAAAAGATCCCCTTTCTTGAACAAATTATCATATTTCTCTTTGCCATGCTCACGAATATATAACGACATATCGTATCCGTGGAATACTGTTACGACTTTCCCACTAAATATCCTTAGATCCTTCAATAAAATTCCAAGATTGCCATTTGGTCCAAAATGACAATATAAGACATCGTAATCTCCCTTTCCTACAAATGGAACAATCTTGTACAAGATTCTGAAGCTGGCTGCTTCCCTTTTAAATTTAAAGATATTCAAGGAGTTAATGAAAGCTCTTGGATTTTCGTGAAAATGATTGAAGAGCAGGATTATCCCTTTCAGGAGTCGATCTAGCCGGCGAACAGGCATATTCGTGATAGCTTCCCCATAATAATTGATCCGGCTCATCAAACCATATTTTTCTACATCTTCATGGACCTTGGAGTCATTGCTACGTTCAATTGCATAGATATCAACTGCATGCCCAAGGGCAATGAGTCCCGTGATTTGATTAAGAACGAACGTTTCAGACAGACTTGGAAAAACTGAAACCAGGAATGCTATTTTTAGTTTTTTCATGACGGGACGGGCGAATTCACAGACTCAGTTGATTACCGGCAATCGTTCCCTCTCCCCTTTTTTTCAGAACTATCAGACCTGAGGACATAGGGGTACCGAGGAAAATAGCCCGTAAAGGAAGAATTAAATGGCGTGTCGAATCAAATGGCGCAAATGGCGTCTGGAGGGGAGATACAAGAAACGGAACTTGCTGAAGACGATGAAAAAGGCCAAAACCCCTCTCCCCGCTGACCTCACTGCACTTGCTCTGTTATAATTCAAATTGGCCATAAATGGCATCCCTTTGGCTCTTATGAGATCCCTCTTTCCCGGGACCAGATCGCACATCACATCCAGCAACTCAAGAGAATCCTCGCACCATTCGCCGACCTTTACCGTAAAAGTCATTTCTTCCGAATGCTTGCGAAAACTCGCTTTAATATCATGGATATCGACTCTGCCAAACTGCGCAGCGAGCTTCACTTCAGCAATAACATCCTGAAAAAGATTGTGTTTTGACTTAAAACCGCCTATTTCTCTAAGTCTCCTGCTATTAAACAACGTGCTGCACATATACGGTGAGGTTTTGTTATCAAACCATCCTAAAAAAAACTCCAAGGTTGAGAGTCCAACGACCCGATTTGTAGTTTCGTCTATACATTCCCCTTTACTGTTAATTCGTCGCGTTCCGGTCCGAATAATTCCTATATCGGTATTATAATTGGCAGTTTTCATACAAAGATCGATGAAATCGTAATCGATTAGATCATCATCAGGTAATAGCAAGAAATATGCACCGCGGGCCTGCTCTAAACAAAAATTGAAATTATTGTTCGCCCCGATATTTTCAGATTGCCGGAAATATCTGATGCGAGAATCCGAATAGGATTTTACGACTTCCTCCGTGTTATCGGATGAGAAATTATCGGACACAATGATCTCAATCGCCGGATAGCTCTGTCCAAGCGATGCCTGAAGCGCCTCTCTCAAGTATCCATTTGCCCTATTATACGTTGGAATCGCAATTGAAACGAGCGGCAGAGAATTTCCCATGTTTTTTTACCCTTATAATATATTTAGCTTAAAGATCATTACTATGTTTTCCACAATGTTCGCAAATATTTTTTTAATTTAATTTTAAGATATTTTTGGTCTTTATTATCGGAAATCGGTTTTGTCTCCTTATGGGGATTGATTGGAACTTGAAATAATTCTGGCCATAAATTTAAAATAAGTCTCTCGTATAGTTTGTATTTTGGAGGAATTCGATTTTCTATATCAACAGATAACATATTCATAATTAAATTTCTACAATTATAAGGAGTAAATATATCCTTCCATGCAATATCAAATTCTAACTGACCCATTGCAAGCCATTTTCCACTTCTCTGTTCCCAATAAAGTAAATCTAGTAAATAATAGTTATACAGATTACAACGTATCCCCTCTAGCCAATTATTAAAATGTCCAACAGCAAACGAATTTTTTCCCATTTTACATAGATTTGACAGAATTTCTCCTGATATTTGATCTTGTCTTTCGTGTAACCCATAAAAATTACGCGCAACTTCTGACACACTCCCTGTTACTGCCACTTTTTTCTTTTTATTGTATTCATATTCTACTTGAGCATCAGCTGCCCAAGCGTAATGAGCAAAAGGAACGTTCTTGTTATAAATACTTAAAAAGTTTTTATTTAAATTATTAGTTTTGGATAATACATTATGTTTCAAATTAAATTGTGTTAAAAGAATACTAGGTACAGTTAGATCCGCATGATCATTCGACATGTTCATTTGTTTTGTGGTAAAATATGAAATTCTATCACGTATATCCTTTGCAGATGCCAACACCAATCGACTATCCCAACCCGCAGTAATTGCTAATGCCATATCATATCGATTACATGCACTTTTCATCAATCCTGTTATTATTACAGAGATATTTTCAACAGCAATTTCTAAAGAAATTTTACTCAAATTGGCCTCGGGCCAGTATCGTTTGCATTGCCCTAATTGAAAATCCAAATAATGATTAGGTAAAAGGTGTTTAATTTCTTTATAGGGAGAACTATCCCCTGGCCACCAATATTCTTTATCTTTTTTGGAAATTGAATTGACATAATTTACCGCTTCAAAATCCATTCCCAAATTTAATCTTTCTGCTATTATACTCGGTTGAGATGCGCACCATAAATCTTTGGTTTTATAAATATCAGTATAAAAAACCTGCCTCAATCCAAAGGCATCATGTATTAATTTTATTCCATTTCTATCTTTTAATATAAGTATCCACCTACCCCCATACATATATGTGTTTTTAATTAAATTATCGTGATTTTGAAATTCCTTTAATAACCTTTTTAATATTTCCTGGTCATTGTCTTTCGGAATGAAAGGATCTAATATATATCCCAGTAAGGTTATGGATTTTTCCCTGTCTTCTATTTGAGATACATTTAAATCCGGATGTTTTGTCAAAAAAACGTTTTTGTCAATTTGAATCTTGTCCCATAATTTTAAATTATCTATATATGACGGTCCTATTACAAATTGATTATAATACAGTAAATTTTCCGGATAATCATTTCTCATGTTAAACCTCCATCTATCCATTTTAATCTAAACAATTCTATCACCGGCTTTATGGAACCTTCGTCGAAAAGGCCGGAATCTAACCTTGACGCACATGCAAAAAGTCGTTTTTTGACAACGGATTGATTTTCTTGGGGTTTCCGTCATTTTTCGCTTGACTTCCGATCGACCTTGCGAGACAATTCTCCTGCATTATCAAAGAA
>MHYI01000056.1:0-2890 GCA_001828295.1 Planctomycetes bacterium RBG_16_41_13
ATATGATGGATGGCCGCATCGGCGCGATAAGAGAAGCGCTTGACCGGGAAGGGTTCCGCCAGATACCAATTATGGCATACTCCGCAAAATATGCCTCGGGATTTTACGGCCCTTTCCGGGAGGCGGCAGAATCTACTCCGGGAATGGGAGACCGTTCATCATACCAGATGGACTCTCACAATGCGGTGGAAGCGTTGCGGGAGGTTTCTTTGGACATTGAGGAAGGAGCGGACATCGTTATGGTAAAACCAGCGCTGGCCTATTTGGATATTATCCGTGATCTGAAAGAAAACTTTAATTATCCTATCGCAGCATATAATGTCAGCGGAGAATTTTCCATTGTTAAGGCTGCAGCGGAAAAAGGATGGATTGACGAAAAACGTGTTGCGCTTGAAATACTCACCTCAATCAAACGGGCTGGTGCGGATATTATTCTTACCTACTGGGCAAAAGATGCCGCACGATGGCTAAAGGAATAATTTTTTAACTCTTTCATTAAAATAGAAATTAAAGGGCTGTGTGCATTCTCCAAAATTGTATATGAGGAGGTGAATAGTATGAAGTATTTAATAGGTTCAATGATTGCTTCCCTGGTGATAGCGGCTTCTTTTTGCGCAGAGGTATTTGCGGATATTTCGTATGCGGATTTGTTTTTAGAGGGAAAGGGGTATAAACCGGTAAATGATACGTGGCAGATAAATACTTTTCCCTTGAATGGCGAAAACAAAGATTGCATCCTGCCGGAAAGTTTGCTTTACCGGGAATGGTGTGCGAATACATTTGTTAATGGAGAACAAATATACGAAGCGTACAAAGAAATAGCATTTGCTTTGGAATATCATGCCGACCCCCCCAAAACTGATTACTGGCAAACACCTATAGAAACAGCACAATGTAAACAAGGCGATTGCGAGGACTCTGTATTTCTCTTCTTTTCACAATTGGAAAAATTGGAGATTGACGGGGAAATCGTATGGGGATGGGTAGTTGATAAGAATAATCTGACCGCCTTTGCGCATGTATGGTATCAATTGTTTGATAAATACGGGAAGGCCTATATCGTCGAAGGTTTTTCCGGAGAATGGAACGGTATCATCCCCGCTGAATTTCTTAGTAAGAATGAGGAGCGTGTTCCTACTTTAAGGCTGGAGCACGCGACGGTAAGCAAGGTAGCGGAAGAAGACGCNGAAGATTTTTTACGGCCTATAGAACAATTCCAATATTCATGGAACCTGTATGCCATGAATAATACTGCTGCCATTAAAGATGTTTTTTACAAATTGCAGGATATGTTTAGCAGATACAAGGAGCAAAAAGCTGTTGGCTGGTAGTTTCCCGGTAAGTATAGTTAAAAGCATCTATTTCCCCGAAAATTTAATATAGTATCTTAGTATCGATAGAAGTGAAATTGCCCCGACTCGTAACAACACGGACAAACGGAGTTTGTCCGTGCCACCCCCTTACAATGAATTTTATTGTTCATCTTTCTAAAACCTTATTTGTTTGACTATAGTTGGTGGTAAAAAAAATTTAAAAAATGGAAATCTTTGTAACACCTTAGTTTTCTGAAAAAAGTAATTGTTAAACCATTGTAAATAAATAGCTTGACGTTCAGGAATTTCAATATTTTTGTAGAGACGCATGCAATGCGTCTCTACATTTGATCCAAAAGTGGTTACTGATGCCTGATAAACAAAAACAATATGATTTCGTGGTATTTCTCGACGCTGATTGGGATATGCGTGAAAGCCATAACCGTCAACATTTCCTGATACGTGAAATAGCGCGATTAATTGAGGGTAAGGGGAGGGTATTAGCATTAGAGAGGCCTGTCTACCTTTTTACCGGCCTTTTTAGGCAAAGGTCAAAATTTATCGATAGGCTAAGATGCCAAAGGGACTTGCGCCGGGAATCAGGAAATTTATTTATTTATACACCTTTTATCTGCCTGCACAATGTACTTGCTGCTTCAGTATCATGGTTACGAAATCTCAATCGTTTGCTCATGAAGCGGCAGGTAAAACGATTGCTTCATAGGCTGAGATTCAGGCAGGAATCTCTTGTTGCATGGATACACCACCCATATCAACTGGAGGAGGTTGGCCTGGTAAATGAGAAGGTGCTGGTATATGATTGTTTTGGCGACTATTCGGGCAATGTTAAAGAAAAACAATTGAGCGATTTAAAACAAAGAGAAAACACTATTTTGTCACGTGCAGATGTGGTCTTTGTGGTTTCAGAAAAGTTGTTAAAGATGATGGAGGGCCGAGCAAAACACGTGCATTTAGTACCCAATGGAGCAGATGTCGGGTTATTTACTAAGGCTATGGATACCGGGACAGAAATTCCCTCAAAAATTGCAGCACTACCACACCCTGTTATTGGATTTGTGGGGAAAGTAACAGCCCGGCTGGATTTTGAACTATTAACAAGGTTAGCGATGTCGCATCCGGAATGGAGCCTGGCCTTTATAGGAAAATATGATAGTGATAGCAAACTTTCTGGTCTGCCGGGGTATCGACTTTTCAGGCAAGCTCCCAACGTTTACCTTTTTGGCCCTAAACCACACACAAGTCTGCCTGGATACATAAAAGCTTTTGATATATGTATAATTCCCTATCGACTTGAAGGGCAGGTACCTTCGTCCTCACCATTAACGCTTTACGAATATTTAGCCACTGGAAAGCCTATTGTATCGGTAAATATCCCCCATGTTTCCTCTTTTGTGCCTTTAGTACGTGTTGCAAACAATGCAGACGAATTTGAGAGAAATATAGAACAGGCATTGAAAGAAAAAGATAGCACTATATGTCCACAGAGGCTTGAAGTAGCACGGAAGAATTCATGGAATAGAAGAGCGGAAAAGGTGTTAGAAATCATAGAGAGAAAA
>MHYI01000056.1:3089-4293 GCA_001828295.1 Planctomycetes bacterium RBG_16_41_13
GCCACCATTGGAAGATATATGGGTGCAACACGTTATTGCGCCCCCAATAATCCTGCCGCATTAATTTTCTGGGCATAGATATCCCAATAACTCTTATCCGTTTTACGTTCGTCTTGCCATACAATAATTGCGCCGCCATTTCCGTCACCCACAATAGCTGAATAACATTGTGTATCCTCTGCAGCGCTCACCAGCGCACCGTTATTGTTCCAAAGGGAATTGCCGCCGGAATCAATTCTTTGTGCATAGATATCAAATGATGAAGATCGATTATCGTTCCATGATAAAATAGCGCCGCCTGCGCCATCGCCGGCGATTGCTACACAATTCTGAATGCCGGCTTCAATACATACAGGCCATCCGTCGTCCTTCCACAAGGCATTTCCGTCAAGGTCAACACGTTGAGCGTAAACATCATATTTTCCGCTGCGCAAATCCCACCATGCAATAATAGCGCCGCCTGCACCATCCGTTACCATCACCGGATAATCCTGCTTTTCCGGTGCTATTGAAATGGGAATGCCGTCTGTCTCCCATACTACGTCGCCATTTCCATCCAATTGCTGTGCAAAAATATCGGTATTATCATTTCGCATATCCATCCATGCAATGATTGCGCCTTCCGCGCCGTTGCCAATGATAACGGGATAGTTCTCGTGTCCGCGTGCGCCGCATACAGTAACGCCTGCTTTGTCCCACAAAATACTGCCGCTGCCGTCGATTCGCTGGGCATAGATATCGGCGAATGTTTTCCTGAAATCCTGCCATATGATAATGGCGCCGCCGTGTCCGTCATCTACGGCAGAAGGTGCGCTTTGTGACCCATATACCAGACAAACAGGAACGCCATTCTCTTTCCACAGTACCTCTCCATTGTGATTAATTCGCTGCGCATACAAATCATCATAATTTGTCCTGGTATCCTGCCATATGATAATGGCGCCACCGGCTCCGTCCGTAACGATGCAAGGGCTGTCTTGCTCGTTAATTTCATCACATATCGTGATTCCATCTGTTTTCCACAGGGGATTTCCGTTTGCATCAATTCTTTGCGCATAAACATCACTGTTGCTAATCCCGCGGCGCAAATCGTGCCATGTAATAATGACGCCGCCTGCACCGTCGCTGATAATTTTCGGCTGTCTCTGGTTTTCTTCTGCCAGACACACAGGCACGCCATTTTTCTTCCAAAGAACATTTCCCT
>MHYI01000056.1:4320-7079 GCA_001828295.1 Planctomycetes bacterium RBG_16_41_13
TTCTTCCAAAGAACATTTCCCTTCGCGTCAATTCGCTGTGCAAAAATATCAAAATGAACATTACGGGTATCTTCCCATACGATAATGGCGCCGCCTGCACCGTCGCTTATCGCCTGAATTGCGCTTTGTTGTCCCTTCGCAGTACAAATTGCCGTATTTTCAAGAGGACTGGCTGACCATGTGGCTCCGGCAAGGTTTTGAAAAAGTAGTATGGAAGAAAATAGTACAGCAATATATGCTGCCAGGCATTTGTGCCGTTCTACTGATTTATACATATCAATCCCTTTCAACTAACTTCAATGTTTATCTATACAAAAACGGCATAAGAATTCTGTTTTGTAACTTCTCAATAAGTAGAGGTTTTTATAATAATTTTTACAGTCCACCGTCTGCAATTTGCCAACTGTAGATTGCCGATTGCCGACTGTACAGTATTTCCCATTGATAAGGAAGCAAGGGGGAGTTGTTTACCTCAACTCATTGAGAAGTTACGCTGTTTTATTCTTTGCCCTGTACATCCGTTATGACGCCTTCAGACCAATCAATTATGGAATGAATATCCACGGGTTCTCCCCCGGCGGCCATTTTGCGTTGTCTGCCCTCAAGCAATTTTTTTGTTTCACCTTCCAGCATTAATGTGGCTTCTCCCTTTACCGCAGTAACAATAGTGGCATAATCCGTTATCCGGACATTAAAAATGCCGTTATTTGTCACAATCTTTCCGTTTGGGGTAAGAATTTCCAGATTTTTTTTCAGGTTTGCAAGGGAGAGAAACAGTTGCCCTTTTTGGAGGTTAATTTTCCATGGACCAATAAAGCACATTTCAGTATTCGAATCCATATTTACGCCAATCCCATTTTTCGTCGAAAATGAAGACTTCTCTCCGTCTCCGGTTTTGAGAGCAACGCCACTTTGCAAGCGGGCAACAGAGGATACCTTTTTCCACTTCTGGTCTTCGGCCTTTTGTAATTGCATATTTCCATAGACGTGGGAAAGGTCTATCATTCCTCGTGTATGGGTAAAATAAAAATATGCTGCCGCGAGGGCGACAATGCCAAGCCCAACAACCATACCAAGTAAAATAAACCCCTTTTTTGTTGGTTTTGCCACAAGTATCCCCAATTCATACAACAGGATCATTGGGGCGGCTGTCATTGTCTGGGTAAAAGGGTCTGGCGGTGTTACTATGGCGGCAACAATAAAAATAACAAGGATTGAATATTTTCTCCACTTAATAAAGTTGTCCGCAGATACGAATCCTATCTTTGACAAAAGCAGCATTACGAGAGGGAGTTGGAATACCAGCCCAAGTGCAACCGTCAGCAGGAAAACAAACGACACATATTGTTGCATCGTGATAAT
This sequence comes from Planctomycetes bacterium RBG_16_41_13, assembly GCA_001828295.1. The sequence goes on from MHYI01000056.1 coordinate 5,683, forward strand.
GGGTTGAATGCCGGGACCAAGGATGCTTATTAAAAATTGCAAACCAAAGGGGATTAGTAAATAATATCCGAAAAGCCCACCCATAACGAAGGCAATGTATGAAACCGGGAAGAAAACGAGAATGTACCTTTTTTCCTTCACATACAGCCCCGCGCTGACAAATCTCCATGCCTGATAAATGATAAGGGGATACATTAAAAAAATGGCGCTGATGAAACACAGCTTCATGTATGCGTAAAAACCTTCCTGATAGCTCAGCACTTGCAATTCGGTGGAAAGCCCCAGTTTATGCATAGCAATGCCATGAGGCCGTTTTACTATATCCAAAATGTGCAGCTTAAAGACCCAGCATAAAATAAAACAGAAAATAATTGCGATGATAGAATAAAAGACCCTACGCCGCAATTCTTCCAAATGCGAGCCTAACGGCATCCTGGCGTCTTCAATTTTCCCGTACTCTTCCTCTTTTATATCCACACAAAACCTTATAATTATTTCTCTGCGATGCTACTCGTTTTCTAATAAAATAAAGAGTTTCATAATACATCGATATTTCAGAAATTACAAGGAACAATTAACACCTCAATAAGTGCAATAGGTTGCTTTATTAAAAAGGAAAAGCCTTGAAAGATTTTTTTGTATATGTTAACATTCTACCTTTAAAATAGCGATTTTGGTCTTTACTTTTATCTCAGCCTTATTCATATTTTTAGTGAATTCCAAAGGAATCATTTATGGGCGTTGAATATCAGGGAAAACTAATCGGTACGGGCAAGACTTTTGGGATTATCGTGAGCCGATATAACAGTTTCATTACAAAACGTTTACTGGAAGGCGCGATTGATGGTCTTGTAAGGCATGGGGTAAAAGAAGAGGATATTGGTGTTTTTTGGGTACCTGGCGCTTACGAGATTCCAATTACCGCTCAAAAGGTTATACAAAGAGGAAAATACGATGCCGTTATTTGTCTTGGAGCAATTGTTCGCGGCGAAACGCCACACTTTGATTTTGTTGCCGGTGAATCAGCGAAAGGCATTACGCAGATTGGTTTGTCCTCCGGAGTGCCGGTCATCTATGGCATTATTACAACAGAAACATTAGAGCAGGCAATTGACCGTGCTGGTGCGAAAACAGGAAATAAAGGCACAGATGCCGCTTTATCGGCAATAGAAATGGTGAATCTCTTTGATCAGATATAAACCGGTGTAAAACCGGTAACAAACATTACGCGTTATCCCTTTTTCAACACTTCTCCCACCAGACGACTCGATGTAAAAAAGTACCGTATTTTCATGCTGCCGCAGGGCGATTACTGATAATAATCCCGCATGCTACCATTTGTACAACTATCGATTCTTCCGTGGTTTCTCATACAGAGGCACATCATTATTCTTCAT
>MHYI01000057.1:0-1251 GCA_001828295.1 Planctomycetes bacterium RBG_16_41_13
CGGAGGAGGGTTATGTGAAAAAAACAATTATCATTATTTCTATTATTGTTATTACCGCGTTGTTAATTGAGCTATACGTTTATTATAAACACCATTAGGCAAATGAAAGGAGTTGCATAACGTGTCTGAAGAAAGAAGAGTTTCTCCAAGATTTGGGACTAACTTTCCTGTCACATTGTATGTGGATGGCAATACTTTTCCCGCAAATAGCATAAATTTGAGTGAACGTGGGGTGTGTTGCGAGACCACTGAATATTTCCCCTCTTTTACACCGGTTAAAATAACACTTGATCTGCCTGTTAAGAACGAAACTGTTGAGGGCTTTGGAATAATTGTGCGGGTTAGAAATGGAATGTCTGCCGGGGCGAAGGGAAAAACATATCTGACCAGTATCCATTTTGATGACATTGACTCCGATGAAAGACAAAAAATAGCAACGTATCTTTCTGTAGCCGGCAATATTAACGTGGGATAGAATTGCACCGGCAAGCACCTATTTTGGAAAAATGATTACAAACGATCCGGAGATGATATTAACATTGAAGACGGCTTAAAAAGGAGAAGTATACAATTGACAATTAATTTTGAATCTGCACAAAACTCACACATAAACATCGATAACGACAGAAAAGCATTACTGCAAGCACTTATAGAAAGATCGTTTAAGTATAATGAAAAGCCTGTTTTCAAGCTTACTTCCGGAAAGACAAGCAATTATTATATTAATTGTAAGGCGACAACCCTTAATCCATCCTCAATGTTGCTTATTGGCAGTCTTTTTTATGAAAAAATCAGGCATCTTGACGTTGATGCCATAGGCGGCCTAACACATGGCGCGGACCCTATAGCATTTGCAACCGCAATGGTAAGCGCTATGCCAGAAGGCAGAGGTCAGAAGTCAGAGGCCGGAGATCAGAGGTCAGGTCTCAGATCAAAACCAATTCAGGCATTTGTTATCAGGAAGGAAGCCAAATCACACGGGCTTATGAAGGTTATTGAGGGCAATGTGTCGGAAGGCGATAAGGTGGTGATTGTGGACGATGTGGTTACCACGGGGGGTTCTACTATTCAGGCCATTGACAGGGCAAGGGAACACAAACTTGAAATTGTTAAGGTAATTGCGCTTGTAGACAGGCAGGAGGGCGGCAGGGAGAATATAGAAAAGAAAATGGTTATATTTGAATCCCTCTTTACGCGGGATGAATTGATTGACGCTTATAAAAACAAACCGTAATCCTATCTCTCCCCAGC
>MHYI01000057.1:1341-3974 GCA_001828295.1 Planctomycetes bacterium RBG_16_41_13
CAGCACCAAACAAGCACGAGATAAAAAATACGAAGCACGAAATACGAAACAAATTCCAAAATAAAAATCCCAATGAAAAAAACCATAACAATTTAATTTTTTGAAAAAGCTGAATTACTGCAATGAAACAATGGGTGGTAAAAAAGGTTACACATTAAATCTGAAATGAACGATATCGCCGTCTTTCATGACGTAGTCTTTACCTTCCAGCCGCAAAAGCCCTTTTTCTTTTATCTTTTGTTCAGAACCCAGGGCGATAAGATCGTTATAATTATAAATTTCCGCACGGATAAAACCCCGCTCGAAATCTGAGTGAATTACCCCTGCCGCCTGGGGCGCTTTTATGCCCTGAAGGATAGTCCATGCCCTTATTTCCTTTGGCCCGGCGGTAAAATAGGTAATCAATCCCAGCAATTGGTATGTTTCCCGGATAAGCTTTTCGAGTCCCGATTCCTGCAGCCCCATTTCTTCGTAATACGCCTTCCTTTCAGAAGGTTCCATTTGCGCAATTTCAGATTCGATATCTCCGGAAATGACGACAAACCCGGAGTTTTCTTTTTTTGAAAACCCGGCAATGGCGTCGATGTATTTTTTGTCCTGTTCTATGTCAAAGATATTTGCCACATATAATACGGGTTTAGACGTAATTAAATGCAGGTCTGCAATGTCGGCTTTTTCCTCATCTGTCAAACACAATAACCGTACCGGTACGCCATTGTTCAGGGAGTTTTTCACCTTTTTCAGAACATCAATAGTTGCCAGGTTTTTTTTGTCCCCGGTCTTTGCTAGTTTTTCGCTCCTGTTTAATCGTTTATCGACTGTTTCAATATCCGCCAGGATCAGTTCTGTATTAATAATGTCGATATCTCTTTCCGGGTGAACACTACCTTCGACATGGATAGTATCGCTTTTTTCAAAACAGCGCACTACATGCAATATGGCATTTACGTTTTTAATGTGTCCCAGAAACTGATTTCCCAGTCCCTCGCCCTTGCTTGCCCCTTTTACCAGTCCTGCGATGTCAACGAATTCAACTATTGTCGGAACGATTTTTTCTGTTGATATTATTTCCGCTATTTTATCCATACGTATATCCGGCACCGATACCACGCCCACATTGGGGTCGATTGTGCAGAAGGGATAATTTGCAGATGCTGCCTTGGCAGATGTTAGCGCATTAAAGATGGTAGATTTCCCAACGTTTGGCAAACCTACGATACCACAGTTTAAACCCATTTTTTATCCCCATTTTTAAATGTAGAGACGCATTGCATGCGTCTCTCTGTTTGTGTAAGCATTTTATTCACGCGCAGCAGTTTCCAGACGCCTGCAATGCGTCTCTACAAGAATATTGAAATTCCTGAACGTTGTATTTATTAAAAACATACAATTTGTAAAAGTATATACTACCTGTAATTTATCTTTTTCGCAAATTTGGATAACTATATGGACTTTACGGGGTTTTCTCAATAAAAAATTTTAAAATTATCAATATGAGAGTTATTGTAACACTTTTGTTTTCTGAAAAACTAAAGTGTTACAAATTTATAATTTTCTTCTAAATGGCAGAACAGACCAATCTTTGTTACCCAATCATTAGCCACGAAAAGGCACAAAATACACAGAAAATTCACCCTCTTTTTTGTGTCTTTTGCGCCTTTTTGCGGCCAACCCTTTTGCAAACATGAACCCGTCTGGAGTTTTCTGAAAAACTAAAGTGTTACGAGTTATTTACCGTAGAAAAGGCGGCTCTTATATTATATTGACAAGAAAATATGCGTGCGTTAAACTCCAATACGAATAAAAAAAACGATTATTATGATTTATATCTCCGCCAGATATCTGCGTTAAAACTGTTATCGGTTAACCCGTGACGGTATAATATGTTCATTAAACACCTTTCCGATTTTTATAAAAGATACCTGTTTGCCCTCCTTATTATTGTTTCTGTAGCAATCCATGGCCTTTTTTTTTTCTTTTCTCCGCAGGGAAATCAGTTATTAAGCATCAGATCGCTCAGAGATAGTTTTGTGCGCGAACCGGATGAGTTCACAATTACATTTGACCTGGAAAGTAAGGACGATAAAAAAGAACTTACGGCTTCTGAAGTATCGAAGGAAAAAAGCCTATTAGAAAAGGAGAAGAAGTCTAAGACATTTACCGATACTTCTAAAAATAAAGAAGAGGAGGATCCCTCCGCCGAAACAGACAAGATTGGTGAAAAAGGGGCTTTCGCAAAAGGCAAAAACCCGGATGACACAAGTGTGCTTAACAACAAACCATACGCAGGTGGACAGTCAAAGGTTCCTTTGCTGGGAAAAGGCGAACAGGGCATTTCCATTGAAGACCAGCGGCAAAACCAGGCGCAGAAAACGGTTGAAAAGTCTGGCAGTAAGGAAGAAAGAGTTTTAGAAAACAAAATTGCCCGGGAATCGCAGCAAACAGAAAAAAATCCTGATCTTCAGAAAGAACAAATTGACTCCATAGGAATGCAGCAGGAAAGGGTTGACGTAAAAGAATACAAAAGAGTGCAATCTGCTGGAAGGGCAAATGAAACCGATAAAACTACTACCCTGACGGATACCGATGGAAAAGAACTGCGGAAACAAACGTTAGCACCGGAAGCCGGAGTG
>MHYI01000057.1:4004-8645 GCA_001828295.1 Planctomycetes bacterium RBG_16_41_13
CGCCGGGAGGGGATACATGTTCTGGAAGAAACAAGGAATATTAAAAATGCGTCAAAGGTGGAAAAAGGCGAGTTGTTACCAGAGCCGCAAGATCTGCAAGGCATAAGGAAAAGTGAATTAACAAAAGAAACGGGACAAGAGAGAAAAGACCATGTAATTCCGCCGCCCTCAGGAACATACGGTGTTACACAGCAAAATATAAAAGAAACCGCCGGGGAAAGCCAGAAGGTTGTAACTGAAAAGGAACAGCCCAGGGCGTCCGTTAATGTTGACGCCAAGGATGAAGGCTCTGGCAATGATCCGGTGTTGTTTGAAGATACGCTGTCGAATGCGGAAATTCCAGGGGCGCCATCTTTTAACGTTAAACAACACAAGTATGCGGCATATTTTAAACATATCCGGCAGAGAATATCATTGTATTGGTTTCTGGGATATGGCACGCGGGCAGAGATTAAACTGGAGACGAACAAAGACAAGCCGATTATTATTGAATTCAAAGTGTTGCCAAACGGTACTATTGAAGGGGTAAATATTGTGGAGGATGCGGGTAATTTCCAACTTGCCTCGCGTATTGTTTCTTCTATTAAGAGCGCTTCTCCGCTGGACCCCTTTCCCTCACACATTAAGGAACCATCTATTGATGTAAGGTTTAATTTTTATTTTTTCTAATTATTCAGAAAAATACGTAACAGGAGGAATTGTAATTTGGAATGGCTATTGGGAGCAGGACCGATAATGATACCGTTATTGGTATGTTCGGTGTTTTCACTTGCAATTATTATGGAGCGGGCAATTAATTTAAGAAAGAGCAAGGTGCTCAAACCTGAAATAATACAGACAATAGAAGCAATAAAAAGCCCGAAGGACATACCGTTTGCAATCTCAAAATGCGAGGTAATAGAAGGCCCTTTTTCGAATCTTTTGCGGCGTATTCTTTCGAACAACCACCTCACGCGGGAAGAAAAGTTTATTGATATCCAGGCCATGGGAAGGCAGGAAACAAGAGTGCTTGAAAAGCGTCTTTGGCTTTTGGAGGTTATTACCGCAATCGCTCCCTTGCTGGGGTTGCTGGGTACCGTATTAGGACTGGAAGATATTTTCGCCATTATCTCTGAACTGGGTCTTGGACATGCGAAGGCTTTTGCCGGAGGCCTCGCGGTTGCCATACGTACAACGGTGTTTGGCCTGTGCATTGCAATTCCTTCTTTGGTTGCATATAATTATTTTGACAGGAAGGTGGATGGTTATGTCCGTGAAATAGAAGAATATTCCCTCACCATTCTTAACAAGCTTTATCCGCCCAAAGTATAGAGAAAAGATATTTTTTGTTTGGAATTGTCGTCAAACAAATAAGGTTTTCGAAATTTTGTTTTGGAAAGAGGCTAAACAAATGAAATACCCGGTAGTGGTGCATAAAAGTGAATATGGATATGATGTGCATTGCCCAATCTTCCCTGGCTGCCACAGCCAGGGAGATACTTTAGAAGATGCTCTGGAAAACATTAAAGATGCGATTCATACATATTTAACAATGCTTGCCGAGGAAAACAAAGGCGTTATTTATGATGTAGAGGTAAATGCCTGATGCTATTTACTGATAGAAATTTGGTAATTAAACAATGAGATTCAGAGAAAAAACTCCTTCAAAATCATTTATTAATCTTACTCCATTGGTGGATATGTTGTTCATTATCCTTTTATTCTTTCTGGTTACCTCAACCTTTATAGATCAGCCAAATATTCAACTGGAACTTCCCACGACAAAACACACACCAACCAGCAAAGTAGATGAACAAGTATTAACTATTTCCCGTGACGGAAGATTATTTTTCCAGAATGAACCTGTTGAAAGAAAAGAACTTATACAGGTATTGAAGAAGGCTTTTTCTCAACAAACGGAAAAGACCCTTGTTTTGCGGGCGGACAAAAATGTTCCCTACGGACTTGTCGTTGACGTAATGGATGCCGCCAAAGGGGCTGGCCTGAAGAAGATAATCGCTCCTACTATTGTTGACGCCGAAAAACAATCATAGCAGAATTTTGTTTGCGGCTTGTATCATTCTATTATAAAATACCCGTGATACTGGTGAGGAGAAACTATCCACCAGTTAAAAAAAATTGAAGCTACTGATTTCACAGAGTTTCGATATTTTTATGTGAGCAATCCATGGTTTCATAAAGTTCTTCTCACGTTGACTTATTTGTGAAGATAAATTGTATAGAAACTGTTTAATGAACTTGTCAAACTCAGGAGTATGAACCGATGCAGAAAAAGAAATTTGTAAAAAGCAAATGCGTAACGTGTAAACAATGTATGATCGAGTGTGCGGTGAGGCATTCATCGTCCCGAAACCTTTATGACGCTTTTACTGAAAACCCTAAATCGCAGTACCGTTTGCAAGTGTCTATCAGGAAAGATCATCCATATATGACGGTATGCCAGAATTGCGCAAAACCAAAGTGCCTGGCGTCCTGTGAATATGGGGCAATTACGAAATACGAAGATGGAAATGTTGTAATTGATACTGCAAAATGTGTCGGGTGTTGGGAGTGTGTAAGCGCTTGTCCGTTTGGCGCCATTACTAAAAATACTGAACTTAACTACGCTTTTAATTGTGATGATTGCAAGGGATTCGATACGATGGCTTGTGTTGAGGCGTGTAAAACAGGGGCTCTTGTTTACGCATAGGGCACAAAATAGCCTGAATTTATAGACAACGCGATAGTTCAGCATCTTACAGGGACAAACGGTATCCATTGTTTTTAACCCTTTCTTACTCATGCTATAAAGTGGTGTAACAGCTTTTGCATGAAAAGTCCTGTTGCCTCTATTGCCAGCATTGCCGTTTATGTGATCTGTAACTGGTAAGAATCTTTGTACTGTTAAAACAAAATGCCTTTTGTTATCGAACAAAGAGCATTTTCATAACTTCGCTTCCTCATCACCGCGTGTGTTTCCCGTGCGTTTTGCATTTCTTTATTGTGGTTGCCCTATTCGGTGTTTTCCATTTCCGTATGTTATACATAGTTTGTTTAATAAGAAATGTGCTAAAAACAAATCGCTTTCCCGCATTTAACGACATGGTTTTGTAGTAGTCTTATATTATTGTTGTTATTTGTTTGAAATTTGTTGTTTTGATCAGGCGCTTTGGTGCTTTTTTAATAACAAACAGGGTAATTTAATGTAGCGCTTCCCTATGCTTAAAAAACACAGCAAATTTTTCGAATCACTGTTGTTGCTTGCCGATTGGTGTGCCCTGTCCGTTTCATGGATAACCGCCTATTATTTACGCTGTTATGCTGAAATTATCCCCGTGTATAAGGGTATACCTCCTCTCAAAAACTACATCATTTTATTAATTTTTATGATTCCCCTTTGGGGAATTGTATTTAAGACATTTGGTTTATATCGTCCCCGCCGGGTTTCTACTAAATTATCAGAGATTATAGATATTGTGAAGGCATCTACCTTTGCAACATTAATACTCATTTCCCTGACGTTTCTTTTCCGTCAGGATGAGTTTTCCAGGGTAATATTCCTATTTTTTTGGATTATTAGCATCGTTTTCCTGTGCTTTACAAGGGTAATATTCAGGAAATTTTTGCGGTTTATACGGCATAAAGGCTTTAACCAAAGATACGCATTGGTTGTTGGCACGGAAAAACTGGGACAAGAACTTACAGGCAAATTAAGAAAACATTTGGAACTGGGCATACAGGTAGCGGGATTTGTGTCAGACGATACAAACGATATTGGCAAAAAAATATCCGGAATAGAAGTTATAGGTAAATTTTCTGACATTCGTGATTTAATTGCCCGGCATAATATTGATATTGTTTTTATCACATTACCCTTTCATTCACATTACCAATTAAAAGAGGTATTAGAGCATATTGGCGATGAAATGGTTACGATCATGGTATTGCCAGATCTTTTTGATTTTGTGACATTACGCGGAAATGTTAGTGAATTTGAGGGCATGCCTCTTATAAGCCTGCGCGATACACCACTTTACGGGTGGAATGTAATTTTAAAGAGGACATTAGATGTTGTTTTTGCCACAATTGTGCTGATCATAACAGCACCAATTATGTTAACGATAGCAATAGTAATTAAACTCACCTCGGAGGGACCTGTCTTCTATAAACAGGAAAGGATGGGGTTGGATGGAAGACTTTTTAACCTGCTTAAATTCAGGACGATGTACATAAATGCGGAAGAACAAACCGGCCCGGTCTGGACGAAAAAAAACGACCCCAGGTGTACGAAAATCGGGAGGCTGCTAAGAATGGTAAGTTTAGACGAATTGCCGCAATTTTTTAATGTATTGAGAGGGGATATGAGCATTGTAGGGCCGCGTCCTGAAAGGCCTGTTTTTATAAAGAATTTCAGAAATACCACACCAAGGTATATGTTACGACACAAAATGAAGGCTGGAATTACCGGGTGGGCACAAGTTTGCGGTTTCCGCGGTAATACTTCCCTGGAAAAACGGATAAAATATGATCTATACTACATCGAACATTGGTCTATGAAATTTGATTTGAAGATTATCTGGCTTACATTATGGCGCGGTTTTATCAACAAACATGCATATTGATTATGGAAAACAGCGTTAAAAAAGTCCTTCTAAGTTGTTT
>MHYI01000057.1:8747-8862 GCA_001828295.1 Planctomycetes bacterium RBG_16_41_13
GGAGAAAAAAGGCATTGCAGGTATTATTCTTGACATTGCCGCTGAATCCTGCCAGGGAATAGACAAAACACATTACCTTAAACAATTAGAGGAAATATGCGAAACAATAAAAACC
>MHYI01000057.1:9056-9228 GCA_001828295.1 Planctomycetes bacterium RBG_16_41_13
GCCGATATATGGGGTAAGTGTGCCAGAACATATGTTTGTGCGATATGATGACGGAAGTTATAAGATAAACATAGAAACAGGTTATAACGGACTTTCCATGCCGGATAGTGATTACATAAACGTTCCCGGAAAGGCTATCTCAGAAAAAAGTATTAAGAATGGATATTATTTG
>MHYI01000058.1:0-202 GCA_001828295.1 Planctomycetes bacterium RBG_16_41_13
CCGGTAAGGATCTGGCATTTAAGCCGGGAAAAGCGGGAAATGCTCAAACAATGAAGATCACCGTCCCGGCAACGGTAAAAAGCAAGGAAACTATTTGTTTTGACATCAAATATGAAGGAATTCTTCCTGCACTGCCTGACTCCTTCAGTGGAGAAGACATTGGCGCTACCTCCGGTATTATTGGAGAATATGGCGTTTATTT
>MHYI01000058.1:215-399 GCA_001828295.1 Planctomycetes bacterium RBG_16_41_13
AGATGGTATCCCGATATGCCGGATTCTCTGGCAACATTCAAGGTTACCGCCGTTATGCCGAAAGAATATGAGGCCGTAACCCAGGGGATTCTTGTGAGTAAAAAAACAGCAGATAATAAAGTTTCTATAACGTGGGAGGAAGACAATGTGTCCGAGGGGTGCAGCCTTGTGGCGGGGAAATATA
>MHYI01000058.1:457-6261 GCA_001828295.1 Planctomycetes bacterium RBG_16_41_13
ACAGCCCTTGGTTGATACATATTTGGATGCAACAAAACGATATATGGATATATACCAGGATTTAATTGGAAAATACCCCTATAAAAAATTTGCCATTGTTGAAAACTTCTTTCAAACAGGTTATGGTCTGCCGTCATTTACCCTGCTGGGCAGCGAAGTCGTGAAGCTTCCCTTCATTGTTGACATTTCATTAGGACACGAAGTTTTGCATAACTGGTGGGGAAACTCTGTTTTTGTTGATGATAGCCGGGGGAACTGGTGCGAGGGGCTCACGACCTATATGGCGGATTACTATTATAAGGAAATAAAAGGCGACGCTGTCGCAACGGCTTATCGTAACGAGATTTGCAGAAAATATACCCATTATGTTACCACGCAGAATGATTTCCCCCTGAAAATGTTTCTAGGCAGAAGCGACAAGGCAACGCAGGCTATTGGCTATGGAAAGACGGCGATGGTTTTCCATATGCTGAGAAAAATGCTGGGTGATGAAGTTTTTTACCAGGCGCTCAGAGATTTTTATAAAAATATGCTGTGGCAGCGTGCGAATTGGGAGGATATTGAAAAGGTATTTGAAAAAGTGAGTGGCCTGGAATTGGCGTGGTTTTTTGATCAGTGGGTGAACAAAAAAGGCGCCCCCGTTATCGAATTGGGTGAAACGACTGTTAATAAAGAAGGAAATGTGTGGGTTGTAAAGGCTGAAATCCTGCAAAAAACGAACGAACCATATCGCCTTCATCTGCCTGTCTCCTTGCAACTGGATGATGGCATTTTTCATACGACTGCTGAAATAAAAAACCCTTCTGACCGTATTTCACTGCAGGTAAAATCCCGCCCTGAAAACATTGCGATAGATCCTTACAACGAGGTCTTCCGGCGCTTGCATGCGGATGAGATTCCTCCTACGATAGACCTCGTAATGGGAGACAGTAAAATCATCATCTATCCGGCAAATTGTGAAGATTCCATGAAGGCGGAATATAAGAAACTGGCGCATATCCTGGCGAATGAACTGGATTCTATTAAGGCGGATACCGAAATTACCGAAGCGGAAATAGCGCAAACAAGCTTGTTTATCCTGGGAGGAGTGGAAGAAAACAAAATAAGCAAACTCGTTCAAAAGAATTTACCAGTGGAATTGTCGCTCACAAAAGATGCCTTTGGTGCTGATGCTGTTCTGTATGGTGACAAAAAGGATGCCTTTCTGGTAACAATAAAGCATCCCTTCCATAAGGAAAAAGGGATTGCTTTGTTTGCGGGGTTTAGCCCCGAAGCGGTAAATAAAACGGGGTACAAAATTCATCATTATGGAAAATACAGTTATCTCGTTTTTTCTGATGGAAATAACAGGGTAAAAGAGATCGTTAGCATCGGGGACAGCCCGCTGCAAAGAACCCTTCAATGATTCGCTAGCTGGCATAGCCAGGCCAAACAAGCAAGAAATAAAAAATACGAAATTCGAAGTACGAAATACGAAACAAATTTCAAAATACAAAATCCCAATAAAAACACCGGGTTTTGAATATTTCCCCGACTCGTTCCCAAACAGAGTTTGGTAACAAGCAGAAATCCTTCCCCTTACCCCCCTCCAAAGGGGGAGAATGTCCCCCGCTGGCGGGAGTGCTGGGGGTGGATTCGTATTTAGCATTTCGGGTTTTACTATTAAATATTTTGCCAAAAAGCACGCACTGACGAATGGAAGTGTGCAAAGAAATTACTGATACTGATAAGGTACCAGTTAGTCGGCTACGCAGAGTATTGCTATCTTTATTCGTGAAACCTGTGAAGTCGGGATTTTTTTAAATTTGACTCGTCTTGCGAAGATACATTGCAAAGGGTATTTAATAGGATTTGTATTTTTGAAAATATCATTTCATAGTTGAAATTGCTTTTGCGGGAACGGCGTATGAATGAGGCATATTTGCCTGGTTTAATATGTTTAAAAGCAGCAACTTATGGGATATTTCAACTTTCCTTTTTTTTTGTCCGGTGAGGGAACGGTTTTTGTCCGTTTACTAGGAATTATTAAACTTTTTGGAAAGCGGTGGGGCTGAATGAAACGAACTCTATCTTTGTGTATTTTTGCGTGGATTTTTAATTGTACTCTTTTTTGTTCAGAAGGGCTGCTGGCAGATGAGCATTATACCGTGGTAGAGGTGAAGGATGGGGGATGCATTGCCGGATATGTAATCCGTGGGGGGGACGCCGGAATGCCTTCTATAGACTTATATGCAGGGTGGGAATTGCCGAAATCTTCCCAGGTTATTTCTGAAAAGCTCGAGGTGAACAAGGTAAACAACGGTGTGAAAAATGCCATCATTTCTATTTCAAATATTGAGCGGGGGAAAAAGGGGATAGTCCCGCCAATCCATCCCATCATAGATCAGCAACGGGGAGTATTTGTTCCTCGTGTAACTGCCATACTCGCCGGCACAACGGTTGATTTACTGAATGGTGATGAGGAAATGCACAACGTTCATACCAAATCAATGAGAAATCAACCCTTTAATCTTGGCATGTCGTATAAACAAAGAATATTGAAAAAATTTGATCACCCTGAGACGGTAAAACTGTCTTGTGATATACACCAGGAATATGCCTGGATTGTTGTTTTTGAGCATCCTTATTTTGATGTAACGGATAGGAACGGGTATTTTGAAATATGCGATATTCCTGAAGGCGCTTATGCGTTTAGGGTATGGCATGAAGAATTAGGGAAACAGGAAAAGGAGGTAATGATACGGGCGAGAAAAATAGAAAACACAGAGTTTGTTTATGAGTAGAATTAATAGGAAATGAGCATTGTAACAACGATGGATGATTTTTAATTAGGTTTTTTTACATTCGCAACCGGAAAGGAGGATTTGCTGATATGAAACCTAAGGGTTTATTTTATACATTTGGCTTTCTGAGCGCCGCAGTATTTTCCTGTGCAGTGCTGACTGTTGGCATGCGCCCTAATACTGCATCAGCAATTGAAATTCCCAAAGAAGTTACTGAAGAAGGAAAAAATGTTTATAAGAAGTATTGTGCCCCTTGCCATGGTGAAGAGGGCGCCGGAGATGGACCACTTTCAAGGTCGATGCTCCCTAAACCTCGCAATTTTACCCTTGGGGCGTATAAGTTCAGGACGACGCCAAGCGGTTCACTTCCTACAGATGAAGATATTTACAGGACAATATCATATGGTGTGCCAAATTCCACCATGATTCCCTGGGATATTTTAACTGAAGCGCAACGCGCTTCCGTAGTGCCGCTTCTCAAGAGTTTTTCTGAAGCCTTCGATTATCGTGGGCCGGAGCCGTCCGTTGATGTTGGCCTGCCGTTGAGACCAACAGAAAGAACCATTTCGGAAGGGAAAAAGATCTATGAGGAAAAATTAGAATGCTGGAAGTGTCATGGTGTTGAAGGCCGCGGAGACGGCCCAAGCGCATCGGAACAGGAAGATGATTTTGGATTTCCGATAAAACCATTTGATTTTACTACGGGTAAGTTTAAAGGCGGCAATTCGCCAACTGATGTTTATCTGCGATTTACCACGGGCTTGAACGGAACACCAATGCCTTCTTTCGCGAAAGAACTTAGCGATGACGAAAGATGGTATTTAACCCATTATGTGATGTCACTCGTTCAACCAGAGGAATGTCGAAAATAAAAAATTAATAGTTTTCTGTCTTTAAATGTTGACCATACGGAGGTGTTTTGAAATGAAAAAGATATTATTGGGCATGGTTGCGTTTGCTGTGATGTTGCCCGCTATAGTGGAATGGACTTCGGGCCAGTCAAATGTAGTCTGGGCTACAGAACAAAAAACCGAAGAGATTCCACCGCCAGATTTGTATAAGGATACGCCTGCCTGGTACCAGGCAGTTTACAAAGACAATGTTGGGTTGAGTGAGGGTTCAGGGCCATTTACCAAGTACTTTAAGGCCCAGATGCTGGATATGTACTGGCAGCCGAACAGACATTATGAACCAATGGAAAATCTGGACCATTCCATTTTCATTGAACAGGAGAGAAGGGATTTGTGCGTTATATGTCACGAGGAAGCTACTCCAGGCATAGTAGCGGACTGGAGGAGTTCGGGACATAAACATCCAAAGAGCACTCCCTATCTTTCAAGCAAGACGGCCCAGATAGAGAAAAATATTGGCAGGGTTCTCGACGAGGTACACTGTTTTGATTGCCATGCCGATACGGAAAAGAATCAGATAAGGATGCCTACCGGTGAAGTATGCGGTGGATGCCATAGGCAGCAGTTTGATGAATTCCTTAGGGAAAGAGAGATGGGACGCCCGAACCACTTACAATCATGGGAGGCGAATACCATAGTTCCATGGTATGCAGAAGCTGCGCGAAGGGGCTATTTATACGGACAACATGGTTGTGATATGTGTCATTCCGGGGCTGAAAAGTGCGATGTTTGTCATACCAGGCACAAGTTCAGCGCTGCAGAGGGCAGGCAGCCAGAAGCCTGTATCACGTGCCATATGGGACCTGATCATCCGGATGCAGAATCCTATGGCGAATCAAAACATGGTGTGATTTATGAAAAAGAGGAAGAACACTACGATTTTACAAAGCCACTCGTAGAAGTTCTCCCCGGAAAGGATTATCGTACGCCTACATGTCAGTATTGCCACATGTATGAAAAACATGGCAGATTTATTCATAATCCTGTTATGAAGGGTATTTGGCGTATGGGAACTATTCCGCCTTCGAACATAGAGTATACCTCTTCGCTCAAGGACTATCCTTACGGAATCAAGATCATCGCGGATAAGATCGATATTTACTCAGAAGAAAATGTTGCCAAGAGGTCTTATTGGCTGGAGGTTTGCGCTAAGTGCCATAGCGACCGTTTTGCGGATACCTACCTGAAATCATTGGACCAATTCATGTTTCAGGCACACACCCTTGCTGACCGGGCGCAAAAAATCGTTGAAGACCTGATAGCTGATGGTCTTTTATATCCTGATGCAGCAAACAGAGATCCCTATCCGTTAAGCGATGGGATTGTTAAAGAACTGAGTGCGGATTTCCTTGGTGAACCGGTTTATAATGCATTTAAGACGCTAAAGGGCCAATTTCCTGTTGTAGGACCTATTCTTGGCGTCTATGGAATGTTCTTACAGGTCCAGGATAATCCGTCTGACATCGAAAACATGTACAACAGACTATGGTTCTGGTATAAATTACAGGGATACAAAGGAACCGCACACATGCAGCAGGATGTCTCATGGTGGTGGGGGCAGGCTCCTATGATGATGGAAATGACAAGGATACAGGCTGAAGCTGCTCGTATACGCAGATTCGCCGGGATTGAAAAGACAATCGCCAAATAAAAGAGCGACTGAATACAAAAATAAAAAGCCCATGATATTATAAATATCATGGGCTTTTTTTGTTCGATGCGGACAAACATAGAAATGTTGAATGTTGAATTTTAAATTTTGAATTACCGGTAATTTAAAATTCATAATTTAAAATATAAAATTTCTATTATCTAAGCCCACTAAATTCATGTAGTGCGACGAACCTCGTCGCACTACAAATGACAATTTCCAGTTTCAAAAGATTAAAGTGTTACAGGTATTTTCGAAGGGAATATTTTATTTTTGAAACTCTGTGATCTCTGTACTACTATCCATCAACTTCTTGTTTTTTATGCTCGTTTTTCAAAATGCATAACCGTAAGGCATTTTACCATTTACCATTTACCATTTACCATTTACCATTTACGATTTACGATTTATGATTTACGATTTATGATTTTTTTAATCTGTGTCATCAGTGAAATCTGT
>MHYI01000059.1:0-150 GCA_001828295.1 Planctomycetes bacterium RBG_16_41_13
GAAGCAAAAAACTCATCGTAATTTTATATGCATCCATCTATGGAAATACGAAAAAAATGGCGGAGGCGATAGCAAAGGGCGCTTGTACGGTAAGCAGTGAAGTAAAGCTGTTGGATGCTGCCGCTATTTCTCCGGATCATGCGCGGTGCG
>MHYI01000059.1:170-334 GCA_001828295.1 Planctomycetes bacterium RBG_16_41_13
TTGCTGTTTGGTTCACCCACAATGAATGGAGATGCGTTAAAACCCCTGTGGGATATGATGAATATTTTATTTAGTCTTAACATTAAAGGCAAGAAGTGTGCAACATTTGGTACGTACGGGTGGAGCGGAGAAGCAGTGAAACTCATGGAAGACCGTTTAAGAGG
>MHYI01000059.1:372-690 GCA_001828295.1 Planctomycetes bacterium RBG_16_41_13
TTTTTATCCCCACAGAAGAAATTTTGAAAAAGTGTTCAATCTTCGGATATGATTTTGCCAAATCACTTACCAGTCTCTGAATCAGGCAGGACTTTCCCCAGGCGAACCATCTCCCTTTTCTTTCTCTATCGTCATTAAAATACTGCACACCGTTTTTGCGTCTTTGATCTCCCCCCTTTTTATCATTTCAACCGCTTCTTTTACTTTCATCGTAACAATCCCTTTGATTGATTCATCTGCCTGATGATTCGTTTTCGTTTTGATCAGGTTTGTTGCCTTATAAAGATGCATGGTTTCATTCAAAATACCGGGAGACGG
>MHYI01000059.1:761-1084 GCA_001828295.1 Planctomycetes bacterium RBG_16_41_13
ATTCAAAAAAAGTCTCACCTTTATCAAGGGTGCCGGCGGGTATTTCATAGATCGTTTCGTTTACCGCATACCGGTATTGTTTGATTAACAAAATCTCATCGTTTGCAATAAAAGGAATTATGGCGGCAGAACCAGGATGGTCGATTACCTCCCGCAGCACCCTTCTTCCGTCATCAAGGGTGACTTCATCTTTCCTTACCCTTATTCTTATTCCCGAGTACATTATCATGGTAACCCCTTTTGTTCAATCATGTTAAATTTCGTTGAATCTCGTTTTTGTCCTCAGTTTTCAATCCCCAATCTGCAATTTGCCGACTGCCGGC
>MHYI01000059.1:1104-2399 GCA_001828295.1 Planctomycetes bacterium RBG_16_41_13
CTGTAGTTTAAAGTCTCTGATTTACTACAAATATTACCCGCCGATACTCTGCATCAATTTCACCAGAGGCAGAAACATGGCGATTACGATAAACCCCACAGAGCCCCCTAAAAACACAATCATAATTGGTTCTATCAGGCTTACCATCCCCTCAACAGCCCTGTCCACTTCATCGTCATAGTTGTCGGCAACCTTTGTAAGCATTTTTTCCAGCTCGCCTGTTTCCTCTCCTACTTCAACCATATTGACGACTATTTCATTGCAAATCCTTGATTCACGCAGCGGTTTTGCGATAGTTTCTCCGCTGCGAATACTATCATGAATATTTTGTATCGCTTGAGCAACGGCGGCATTCCCCGTGGTATCTTTCGAATTAATGAGCGAATCCAAAATAGGCACGCCGCTTGATGTTAACGTCGCCAGGGTACGGGTAAACCGGGATACGGTAGATTTATTTATTATTGCCCCAAAAACCGGTATCTTAAATTTAGCCCGGTCAATGAGCAGCCTCACCTTCTTAATCATTCTTACGAGTTTATAAAAAATAAAAGTTCCAACGGGCACGGCAGGCAAAAACATCCAATGTGTCTTAAGAGCAGTGCTGAACTGAATCAGCATCCTGGTTGGGGCAGGCAGGTCTAATCCCAGTTCGTCAAATATTTTCGCAAAATTGGGTACGACAAAGATCATAAGGCCTATGAGGATTGCCGCAGCAACCACTACTACCACGGAAGGATAAATCATAGCGGTTATTATTTTCCGGATAAGCCGTTCCATCTTTTCCCTGAAATCAGCCAGTCTCCGCAGGATAATATCCAATGAACCACTCACTTCTCCGGCTTTGACAATATTTACGTATAGCTTGTCGAATACCCGCGGATGTCTTGCAAGCGCACCCGACAATGTGCTTCCGCCTTCAATACTTTCAATGACCTTCTGCACCGTTTTTTTCAGCATGCCTTTTTTAAGTTGTGCGGCAAGTATTTGCAAACTCCTGATTATGGGTAAACCCGCGTCCTGTAATGTTGATAACTGACGTGTAAACAGCGTCAAATGCTTCGACTTTACTCCTCCAATAGATATATTTATCTCGCCAAATTTTTTCTTCTGCATTGTCGCGGCATGTTGTTCCGCTGATTTTCCGCGTACAGGTAATTCCTTTATGCCGGTAGGGAAATAGCCTAATCCCCGGATTTTAGAAAGCGCTTCATCCGATGATGCCGCTTCTATTCTCTCCTTTATATGCTTTCCCGTACTGTTTACCGCATAATATTGAAAAATGGACATGGCATAAT
>MHYI01000059.1:2456-7000 GCA_001828295.1 Planctomycetes bacterium RBG_16_41_13
GCAATCGACAGTCTGCAATTTGCCGATTGTAGACTGCCTACTGTGGACTGTGGATTGCCGACCGGCTCCGGTATAATAGAAAATTCCAAGTCCCTTAGCGCTTATGTGGAAATGGTTTCACGTACAATCTCTTCAAGGGTTGTTCGTCCCTCAAAAATTGCTTTTAGTCCGCTTTCACGCAAGGTATTCATGCCGTTTTTCCTTGCAACATTCCTTATTACATTCGTACTTGCCTGTTCGGTAATTAAACCCCGTATTTCTTCATTGACAGGCATTATTTCATATATACCCATACGTCCCCTGTATCCGATTTTTCTGCAATCACTACACCCCCTCCCCCGGAAAAATCTTTTTCCCTCTCTTCCGGTTTTTGTAAGATTCAACTCATTTAACGATTCATCGGAAGGCTCATATTCTTCTTTGCAGGATGCACATATTTTCCTTACCAACCGCTGGCTGATTACACATTCCAGTGTTGAAGCAATCAAATAAGGTTTAACGCCGATATCAATTAAACGCGTTATCGTGAGCGGGGCGTCGTTTGTGTGTAATGTACTAAAAACCAAATGACCCGTCAATGAAGACTGTATGGCAATCCTCGCAGTTTCCTCATCCCTGATTTCACCGATAAGTATAATATCAGGATCCTGACGCAAAATAGACCGCAGACAACTTGCAAAGTCAACGCCTATTGATGGGTTTACCTGCACCTGAATAAGCCCGTCAATATCATATTCGACAGGGTCTTCTGTGGTTATTATTTTTGTGGTTATTTCGTTCAGATAGTTTAATGCCGCGTACAATGTAGTCGTCTTGCCAGACCCTGTAGGGCCTGTAACGAGAATTATGCCATTCGGGATATTCAGCAATTGATAGATATTTTTCAATTCTTCAGGCCGGAACCCCAGCTTGTCCAGACTCAGTGATACCGCCGACTTATCGAGCAGGCGCATCACAATGCTTTCCCCGAATTTTGTCGGAAGCGTAGAAACACGCAAATCTATTGAAGCACCGCCAACATTCAGTTTTATCCTTCCATCCTGCGGCAGTCTCCTTTCCGAGATATCCATTCCCGCCATTACCTTTATCCTGGAATTAATAGGAATCCCAAGCTCTCTGGGGGGAGACACCCTTTCATACAATACGCCGTCTATCCGGTACCGCACCCGAAAGCCGTCCTCAAAAGCCTCATAATGAATATCGCTTGCCTTGTCCATAGCAGCATATAAAAACATAAGGCCCACCCATTTCTTCACCGGGGCGGTAGACGCCATTTTCTTTAGTTCTTCGATATCTATATAATTCCCTGAAACAGCTTGTGCATATGACTTATCCTCCTTAAACTCCAGTAGCAACTGCTCTACAGATTCATGCTTTTTTGGATAATACTTTTCCAGGGCGCGGGCTACGGAATCTTTGTGGCAAAGTACCGGCTTTACGTTGAGTTTCAGCACCAATCGTAAGTCATCCAATGTTTCAATTGCAAGTGCGTCCGCCTGGGCAATCGTAATAACCTGTTTCTCCTGTTCATAACTTATGGGGATAATTCTATACAATTGCGCAATGGCAGCGGGCACTAAAGTAATAACATCGTCCGGCACTTCTCTCTCTTCTATATTTACAATTTCCACTCCCAGGTATTCGCTCAGCACCTGCATTATTTGCTGATCCGTCACATAGTTCATGCTGATAAGAATATCTCCCAGCAGCCCCCCTTTCTGTTTTTGCACTGCCAGGGCTTCCTGGATTTGATCTTCAGTGACAAATCCCTTTTCTTTCAGCAACTGCCCAAAGAGTCTTCTTCGTGCGTCGCTTTTTGCGTCCGGTTTTGATTTACTTTTTGCCTGCATCGTTTTCACTCTTCCGTTCCGGTCACCCTGAATATCTCTTCCAGGGTAGTCTTGCCTTCTTTTGCCTTCCTGATGCCGTCCTCTTTCAATGTTGTCATTCCCGATGTTTTTGCCGCTTTTCTCATTTCATCGGTAGAAGCTGCGTTGTAGGCCATATCGCGCATGGTCTCATTCATCTCCAGAAGTTCGTATATGCCGATCCTGCCTTTAAAACCAATATTATTGCACTTCTTGCACCCTTTTCCCTTGTAGAAATAAAATTCCGTAAACATGCCTGCATCAAAACCCATTTGCGTGATTTGTTCCGGCGTATAATGCGTCTGTTCCCTGCAATCGTTGCATATAGCCCTCACCAGCCGTTGCGCCATGATTCCCCGCAAAGAGGTCGAAACAAGAAACGGTTTAATGTTCATATCAATGAGCCTGGTGACGGCGGAGGGCGCATCGTTCGTATGAAGGGTGCTGAGGACTAGGTGTCCTGTCAGGGCGGACGCAATTGCAATATCCGCAGTTTCTGTATCACGGATTTCCCCGACAAGTATAACATTTGGATCCTGGCGAAGCATGGTCCTTAAAATCTTTGGGAAAGTAAAACCAATTTTCGCATGCACCTCGCTTTGATTAACGCCTTTTATTGTGTATTCAACGGGGTCTTCCGCCGTAACAATTTTTACCCCTGTTTGGTTAAGTTCATTAATAATTGCGTAGAGCGTTGTCGTTTTCCCGCTGCCGGTCGGGCCTGTAATGAGAAATATACCGTTTGGCATTTTAATAATCGATTGAAAACGCTGAAAATCACTTGTGCAAAGTCCAAGATTTTTAATGCACATCAGCGTTTGTGATTTTTCGAGTAAACGCATAACAATGCTTTCGCCGTAAATGGAAGGCAGGCACGATACCCGGATATCCATATCCTTCCCTGGAAAATGAAGGCTTATCCTTCCGTCCTGCGGCCTCCTTTTTTCAGAAATATCCATATTCGCAAGTATTTTTATGCGGGAAATAATTGAATCCTGAAGATTCTTCGGTAAGACGTCCGCCTCCTGGCATACGCCGTCAATGCGGTAGCGGATACGCAGCTTGCTTAAAAGCGGCTCAACATGAATATCGCTCGCACGGGCGACAATGGCTTTATTTATAATAAGCGAAACCAATTGTATAATAGGGCTGTCGTCTTCTGCGGATTTGGCTTCAGTCCGATATGCCCCGGCCAATTCACTCTCCGTTTGAACTCTGGCGACGTCGCCCGTCATTATTTCTTTCAGCAACGAACCTACCATTTCAGTTGATTCATTATGACAGTTTTTGCGAAGGGCATATTCAATCTGTTCAGCGGTGGCAAGGATAAATTTTATATCCGAACCCAACATAAACCGCAAATTATCCATAAATCCAAGGTCAGGAGGCCGGCTCGTTGCTATGGTTATCACACCACTTTTTTTTGATATGGGTAAAATACCGTTTTTTTTAATAATGTGCATGGGCAGTAAATTAATTATTTCGTCAGGTATCTCCAGATTCGCAAGATCAAGCACCGGCAAATCATAATGCTCTGATAAACATTTAATTATCCCCGGATAGGTAGCATAGCCAAGTTCCACCAGCGCATCTTCCAGTCCAATCGGTTTTTTCGCCTGTATTTCTTTCGCCTTTTTTAACTGGTCTTTATCTATTATCTTGTTTAGCAAGACCTGCTCTATCAAATGGGTAGCATTCTTCATGGCAAATATGACTTGAATTTATTTATTGATATATATTAACATAGCGCAGCAATGCCGCATCCGATAAGATTTTAAACACAAAGCACACCGGGCAGGCGAAGAAAAACCTTACAAAAAAGGCGTTCTTCCGGGGCAATTCCATAAGTCTTACTATAAAAAAACTTAGAACCGAATGCAACATATATACCCGCAAATGCCATATCTAAAACATACTATCGAAAACATAGAAACCGTTCTAATTGACCCACATGGGCACATTAAGTCCAAATTTGATACCCTTGCCATACCAAGGGGAAGTTTGGGAAGGCTGGAAGAACTGGCAACCATATATTACTCAATAAAAGGAAGCCTCTCCTGCGGAATAAGACATAAAAAGATATTTACACTTGCAGGGGATCATGGTGTTGTTGCCGAGGGAGTAAGCGCATTCCCTCAGCAGGTTACCCGCGAAATGGTGCAAAATTTTATTCGTGAAGGGGCAGCTATCAACGTCCTGGCAAGGCACATCGGCGCAAAGGTAATTGTGGTGGATTGCGGCGTCGCCTCAAACATTCCCCCCTCTCCGGGTCTTAAAATAAAAAAACTGAAACACGGCACAAATAATATGGCGTCGGGGCCGGCAATGTCAAGGCAAGACGCTGTTAAATCCATTGAAATGGGCATAGAACTCCTCGAAGAAGAACTTCAGGACGGATTGGACATTATTGGACTGGGCGATATGGGCATTGCCAACACAACTCCCAGCAGCGCCATCTTTTCCCTTTTAGGGAATGTTGATGTTTCTGTGGCAACCGGACGCGGAACCGGACTAAATGACCACGCAGTACTGAAAAAAATCGCCGTCATAGAAAAAGCAATCGCCATTAACCGGCCCGACCCGAATGACCCGATTGATGTCCTGGCAAAAGTGGGAGGCTATGAGATCGGCGGTATTGCGGGTTTATGTCTTGGCGCTGCCCGCCATCGCATCCCC
>MHYI01000059.1:7015-7410 GCA_001828295.1 Planctomycetes bacterium RBG_16_41_13
TTTATCTCCACGGCAGGTGCAATAATTGCCCATGCCTTAGAACCAAAGACAGGCAATTATTTTATCGCATCTCATGTTTCCGCAGAACAAGGCCACAAACACATGTTAAAGTTTTTAGGAAAAGAACCATTATTGAATTTAAATATGCGCCTGGGAGAAGGAACCGGCGCTGCATTGGGAATAAATCTGGTAGAAGCCGGCGTAAAATTATTAAATGAAATGGCAACCTTTCAGGACGCCAGTGTATCAGACCCTTATTCCTGAACTGGCATAGCCAGAACCAGGAAAACACGAAATACGAAAGGCGGAACCACAGACTTCGTCGTGAGCTCAGTCGAACGATTACACGTAACACTTTAGCTTTTTGAAAAAGATTTGCCAGGCATATAGATTAC
>MHYI01000060.1 GCA_001828295.1 Planctomycetes bacterium RBG_16_41_13
TGAGCAAAGAAGGCTTGAGTATTCAAAGGCTGTTTCAACACTTCAGAACAATTCAGATGTAGTTACAACAGAGGTTAAAGAGAGGATACGTCTTGCCAATAGGGCCTACGAAGAGATGCATGTGCAGAAAGAAGCGGCTGATGCCGCAGAGATTTATTTACAGGCGCTTGAAGACCTGGAGGTTATCAGAGAAAAACTTACGCCTGAGTTTCTGCTTGTAAAACTGCAGGCGCAGGAATCCCTTGCAGAGGCCCGCCGGGCAGAGGTCAAGGGTATCATTGAGTATAATATAGCATTAGCCCGTGTAGCCCAGTCAGCAGGTACGGTGCTTGACCTTGCTTACGTTCAGACCCCGTTTAAAGCTGTTTCCAGTCCAGGTGAGTAAACTATTTCCTGTTTTTCCTTGTAGTGACAAAAAAGTTGACAGTTGACTTATTTTTATAACTACTTGAATTGATGATATAAATTGGCTCAAAACTAATATTCGGACAGATTCTAATCCTTAAAATCCCGCTAAAAGTGACAAAATATTTGACAGTTGATCTGTTTGAATAATAGCACATGTCATAAATGAATAAAGAATTCTGAAAAATTATTCATATTAACAGTGAGTTATAAATGATCGCAATGCCTCACCTTAGACTGGTCTGAAATTTGCAATATCGGTTCAATGGAGTAACTTCATGAATTCTCAACAGTAAATCGTAAGACCAAAATGTTGGTCCAGTCAGTATACCCTTTGATTCATCCTGACTGGACCCTGGCAACAAGAAATGTCCTTTTTTTATCAGGTTAGTGAGGTCGCACATTGGGGATAGTTAAGAGGATAATAGACTGGACAGAATCTTCCGGTGCTGATTCCGGTGACGTGCGGCCTATAGTAATTGAGGCCCTCGAGCCACGGATATTGCTCTCTGCAGAGGGACTGATCGGCGCAGTTATAGTTGACCCACTTAAGTACTCACTGGTGGATAGCGCACAGCCTGCAGTTCTGCATGCTGAAGTGTTAGAAACTGTTGAAGAAACCGAACTCTGCAAACCTATATATACCTTTTCCCTGAATGAAACAGAGCCATCAGAAAGCGAATCGTCGTTAGAGATTCTGAATCAAGTTCAGAATGACAGTTCATCTGTAATCGAAAAAGAGGTAATTATTGATAATCCTGATGTTGCAATCACGGACGACAGCCAGCCATATTATGTAAACGACTCAGACACAATCATTGAGTCAGAGAGAGAATCAACTGACATACGGGGCCCTCCGCCTATCGCCGGCATTTACTATGCTGATTCCTCCCCTGAGGTTCTTAGCCGTCAGAATGACTACTGTAGTTTTATTGTTGAGGAAGACATAACCAGCGCTGTGGATTCTGGTAATCAATTCAGTGCGGTTGATCAGGAGAATGTCAATCCGCCGTATTGTTTTGTCTTCAATTCGGAGCCTCGAAATAATGATATAACCCTCAGACTTAATACCGAAGATCCAACAGTCCTTGAACTGTTCGATAATGTGGATGATCTTGTGCTCCTAAGTCACCCACTTACAGAGGTGAGTGGTGTCTCCATTTTTGGCACCGATCTTGGTGACGACCTTCTTACAATTGATTTTTCACTACCATTCTGGCTCGAAGATGGTATTGAGTATCATGGTGGTGACGGATGGTTTGATAGCCTCGTGTTGGAAGGTAACGGATCCATAAACAGCAGATACGCTCCTGTTGGAAACGATTCAGGTGTATTTGAACTCTCCTACGAATCCTTTAATACTGAAGTTTATTTCACAGGCCTTGAACCGGTATGGGTACATGACACAGCGAGTTTCACCTTTTCCACATCTGACTATGGACCAGGTCTGGATGCCCTGATAATAGGTGTAGACCCGGGAGGAGGGGGAGCGCCTGCTGATATGCCTGCGTCGAATAACCGTATCGGCGGCACTGTGGGTGGGGCAGTTTTTGAGACAGTTACCTTTTATAATATACCCGCAGTTACTATTAATACAGCAATAAATGATACTGTTGCCATTAGAAATGATGTCATAACTATTGGTGCTTCCGGATTCATTGCCTCTGGACTGCAGAACTTAATCATTAATACAGGTGACGGTGATGACCTTATAGATATCGAAACCCCAACTCTTAGCCTGCCAACCCCAGGAGGGGCGATAACTATCAACGATACAGATCAGTTTAATATGATTGCCGGAGCCATCAATATTAATACGGCTCTCGTACTGACTGGAAATACTTCAATAACAAGCTCAGCAGGTGTTAACTTAAATAGTCCAATTACTACCCATGGTAAGAGGGTCAGCATAACTGCGGCTACCACGATAAACAGTAATGCTGCAGGTTCAATTAATACCTCAGGGGATAACGGCAATCCTGGGGGAAATGGTGGTGAGCTTTTTCTGCATTCTACGGGTGCTGGTGCAATTGCTCTGCTGGGAGACATAACAGCAAATGGTGGAAGAGGGTTGGCAAACGGAACCAACGGGGGGAGCGGGGGTATTATCACCATATTGAATGCCAATGGTCCGATTAGTGTTGACGACATATTCAGCACCGGAGGTGCCGGCGGGATAGGAGGCTCTGCCGGTGTTGCAGGTACGGTACAAATATCAGCTACAACAAATATTACACAGGAGGGTGGCACGGGAATCAGATCCGGAAATATGAAGCTGGTTACCACAGGGGGAAATGTTTCCCTCGACAGTCAGGTAAACAACGTTGCGATACTGGCTGCAAGCTTAAGCGGGGCATCGGGTCTTAATTTCAAAAACACCGGCAGCCTCATGATAGGTACGGTAGCAGTAAGCGCTACCGGTTCTGCTAACCTGGCTCAGGTAATTGGGGTGACATCCGCCGGAGCAGGACAACCGATTACAGTTGTTACGACCAGCGGGAGTTTTACTATCAATAGGCCGGTTACGGCAAGTGGCGCCGGCAATATAGTTCTGAGGGCAGAGGGTCTGGGTCAGGATGTAATCGTCAATGCAGCCATCTCCTCTGGTTCCGGAAATATTACCCTGGTTGCATCCGGAGTAGTGATTCAATCGGTACTTGGCAGTACTACGACAACCGGAACGGTTGATATCCAGAGTCAGGGTAACCTGCCTCCTGACCTTGCATTTGATTTGTTTGAACAATTTGATTGGACTGACCAGGGTCCTGAAGAAACTTCCAGAGGGCAGGTTATGGGCCTGGATCCACAAGGTAATCCTGTAGCGGCGGCTATTCAGTCGTTTTTCTTTGAACCTGGCAATCCCAATATAGCCTATGCTGGAACGGTAAATGGCGGTATCTGGAAGACTGAGAATATTAATGCTACCAGGAAGGTAGAGCCTTACTCGCCAACTAAGGTTGATGCACCGTTAGTGAACGATCCCGCTCTGGGAAATATCAGATCAGCGGTGATTGTTCTTGCAAATATCGGTAACGGTACTTATTCAGCATCTTCTTTTACTAATGTAACAGGAGGAGGAGAAGATGGTTTAAGGTCGGTTGGGGTTGTTGATCCCGCAGGGGCTGGTAATGCATTTGTTTTACAGGCTGTTAATACCGGCGCTGGCTTTAATGGTCTTGAGGTTGTTTTCGCTAACACCCTTCCTGCAGCGGGTTCAGAAACAGCAATCTATGACGCGGTAAACAAGAGGCTTACCATTAATATACGGGCCGGGGCCTCCACAGGCAACCAGGTTGTAACTGCAGTGAATGGTGGGGGAGTGTTTACTGCCAGGTTATATAAGGGCGGACTGACGCTTGGAGGAGTTTACCGGTACAAGATCGTCTTTGAAGATTCCACGGGCGCCCAAAGCAATGCATCGGTTGCATTTCCAACCGCTGGTATAGCGCTTAATTTTACTGCGGATGAAAATAAGATTCAGTTAACGAACTTACCGGTCGGCCCTCAGGGAACTGTAAAGAGACTCATTTATCGTCATATTATCGGTGAAGAGACTTACCGGTTTGTTGGGGAAGTAACCAATAACAATCCGCTCCAGTTCTTTGATGATACCATCTCAGATTTTGATTTGAAGGCTGTACCTGAACGTGAGATTGAGGTTCCATTTCCTGTGTGGGTGCCGCTGACTGATGAATACCCATCCCTTGCTGTTGGAGCTATGGCATTTGATCCAACTAATCCAAACATCCTGTATGCCGGAACAGGCAGTGCGAGCAGCAGCGAGTCAGGCGGCCGGTCTATCGGGATACTCAAGACCACAGACGGTGGTGACTCATTTGCTATAATCGGAGCCGATCAGTTTAACGATCTTAAGGTCAGGGATATCATTACACACAATATTAACCCCGCTGGTGTTACAGTACGTTTCGATAACCAGGGTGGCAAGAGGCGGCTGACGATCTTCTTACAGCCGGATAATGCCGGTTCCAATGCAACACAGGTCATAAACGCAGTAACTGCTGAGGCATCCTCTCCTTTTAATGTTTCGTTGTTTCAGCAAAACAATGATGGAACCGGAACATATTCCGCTGACCAGACATTTAATGGTGTGACTACAGGTGGATCTCCTGCTCTCCAGGCAACAGGCGCTATTTTTCCACCTGGCAGCAATAATTCACTTGTTTTAACGGCTGTTTCAAACGGGACCCAATATAATAACCTGACTGTGATACTTACAGGTGGCGGGACAAAGGGTTCTGAAGCCGCTTTATATAATCCCGGTACAAATACCCTTACAATCTCTATTCAGACCGGTGCAGGTGGTTCTACTGCAACCGAAGTTATTGCCGCAATCAATAGCCAGGGGACGTTTAATGCGACCTTAGCTGAAAATGACGGGACAGGGACATACCACGATTCATTCCAGGGTGTGAGTTCCGGTGGGGCTGCTGGAACCGCCGCTACGGTGATTATGAATCCGACCGGCATTAATAATGCACTGATCTTCACTTCAAAAAATCCTGCTCTGGGACTCAATGATAATAATATAGAGGTAGTATTCCGTACCAGGATTCAGCAAGTGCTGGTAGCGACTGACCGTGTGGGGGTCCGGGGAGGTCTTTTCCTTAGTCAGGATGGAGGTGACTTCTGGCGATTGATCTCCGGTACCGGCGGCCTGGCCCATGGGACAATGACTGACCTCGCAATTGCCAATGATGGGACGGCTGCTAACGGCAGGTCATATTTTATGGCGCTGGTCGGAGGAGGAACCGGGGTATACCTTGATATTAATACCATGGGGCAGCGCCTATCTGATGATCAGCAAAATGTCCAGATAGATGTCAGTTCCACCACTCCTGCGGATTGGGTCGCGCTTACCAATACCAGGAGTTTCAGTATAACCATTGGTGGTGTGCAGCGCCAAATCAATCCGGACTTTACCGCAGTTGCTTCAATGGCTGATGTAGCCACTGAAATCGCGGCGCGCATTAACGCGCCGGCGGCATTTGGCCCCAATACGGTATCAGCTAATATTAATGGGAATCGCCTGTTTATTGTAAACGCGTCTGATCGTTACACATTAGTAGGACAATTAAATGATCCTGCGGCCGGTGTCTCTCTTCTGGGTCCTCAGACCCCGGGTATATACAAAAGTACAGACAACGGCATTACCTGGACACAGTCAACTGGCCTTCCGGTAGGAGCCATGAAGGCATTTCGCACAGCAGGGCGGATAGAAATGGCGGTTGACGAAGCCGGCGGCAGACTTTACGCGGCCACCCTTCAGGGAGTAAGGACCAGTAATCAAAATGGCAGAGGAGGCCGGTTAGGCGGAATCTTCCGCTCTAATCTTGGAGTTGGCTGGCAGTTTATTATGGATTCTCCCCAATCAAGAGAATTAAGTACTTCCGGCACTGATGTCAACTTACGATCTGCAGCAGTGGACAGGGCTGTTGTAACTGTGACAGCAGGCGGCAATTTTAACACATTTGCCGGTCCGACCGGCTGGCAGTCACTCGGCAATACTACTACCTTTACAGCCCGTATTGACAACTTACCCCCGGTGACGGTGACACCTCAGTTGGCGGCTGTCAATAATATAAATGATGTTGTTGCGGCTATTCAGACTGCCATTAACCAGGCAGCAGGAGCTGTAGCCCCTCTGACACCGGCACTGGATGCAAATGCAGTGACCGTTTCATGGGATGCTATACATAACCGTTTTGTTTTTGCGAGTAACACGCTGCTTCCTTTGACTATAAGTTCCGGCGGTGGCAATCCAATTTTCAACAATGCATTAGGGGTATTTTTTAATCAGGTTCAGGATATTCGTGATGCAAACCTGGTTGCACAGGCGTCGGTTACCGTTGACGGTCCTGCCAATATGACGGCAACGCCTGCTTCATGGATAGCGTTAGGCGATAACAGGATATTCCGGTTAACATGGGGAAACCTGGGCCGTATGATAAACCCTCAGTTTGGCGCCATCCCGGCGGTGCCGGTTCCGAACATGGCAACTGTTGCGACAGCTATTCAAAATGCAATAAACACCGCTTTTGTCGGAGTCGTAGCATTTCCTGCAAATAGCGTTACGGTAACATGGAATGGAGCCAATAACATATTCTTATTTCAAAGTGCAGATGGTACAACACCTCTGAGAGTGGCAGAGGTGGCTGAGTTCATTGCTTATCCAAACCAATTCTCCCTCTTTAATCAGCTTGAGAATAATAATGTCGGTTTTGGATATGCCAGTAATGGCGCCGACTACAATCGCCGCATTGAGGCTATAATTACACCAGGAGGGGCAGGAATTTCAAACCCATTACAATGGCGGTCACTGGGAAATAGCAGGGTCTTTCGCGCCTATATAGGAGAGCAGACAGCCTTTGTAACTCCGCTATTCCTGACTATTCCAGATGATGGTACAGCAACAATGTTACATGTTGAGACCGCACTGCAGAATGCATTTAATTCCCAGTTCGGGGCCGGTATTATCACAGTTATATGGGATACAAACAATAATGTGTTCCGGTTGAATACGGTAAACTCACGACTTATGATTCAGGAAATAAGCGGACGGAGTATGCCTGTTCCAGCCAATTCGTTGTTTAACAATGCCCTTGCAGTATATTTTGTTTCTGTTGCTATACAGAATGATTTCGACACATTGAAGGGTTTGGTTCCTCAGGCTTCCATTCAGGTCAGCCATCCCAACGCAGCGCTTTGGGCAGCTCTGGGCAATACACGGAGTTTTTCTATCACTGTGGACGGAATACCTTACGATATCCCCCACAATTTCGGCGATGCGCCTGCGATCAACAACATGCATGATGTGGCCACCCATTTTCAAAATGCAATCAATAATATCGCAGGGGCAGGTGCGGTAACTGTCACTTATAATCCGTTTTCCAGCCGTCTGATCTTTCAAAGCAACAATGTAAATCCTGATATAAGAGGTGTTGCCCTTATAAACCGCCCACGGGCCGATCTTCCATCTCTTGTACAAGCTGACAGGCCGCATTTAGTCACAGACAGTGTTGTCCTGGTTAATCCGACAACAATCAGGGTTATTGCCGGGTCAACCAATCCTGCAGTATGGGCTGCGTTAACCAACAATAGGTTATTCAGTCTCACGCAGGGGGCCAATACACGGGACATACAGCCTGATTTTTCCGGCGATTTAACAATGAACGATGTTGCCGGAAGTATTCAGATAGGGTTAAGAGCCCAGTTCGGCGCCACTATTACAGTTAATTACAGTGCCGCGACACAGGAGTTCATCATTAATAGTACCGGCGGCAATATATTGAATCTGACTGATCCAACTGCCGGAGTCCGGTCTTTGATGGGTACTGATGTGACCTACCTCGTTGCACAGTCTCTGTTGCAGTCTGAAATCTACACTAATCTTCATCCTGGCAGTCAGGCTGGCAAGCACTTTGCGGTTAATATAGACCCTGCAAATCCTGACTTCATTTACATCAGTGGGGATGTACAGGTTTCACTTTATAATCCATACCGGCTCGTTGATAATGCCGTAGAGGCCAGAGAGTGGGTAGGGAGAATCTTCCGGGTACATTCAATACCAGGAGCCAATCCATCCGCTCAGGAACAAATCGTAGGAACAGGCGCCTTAATTCCGGTAAATGACCCGGAACTTGATAACCGCAGGGCTGTGCCTACAGCACCCCATGCCGATTCCCGCTTTATAACCTTTGCCAATGACGGTACACTCATTGAAGCCGATGATGGTGGAATATACCGACTTAATCATCCAAACGGTACGGGAGGCAACAGGTTCTGGGAGTCGCTGAATGGCACCCTCAGGGTCACTGAGTTCAGCCACATAGCATATGATCCTATTAACGAAGTTTTCATTGGGGGTACACAGGATGTCGGAAATCAGGCACAGAGGAACACCAACCAGTTGACATGGGATTCTATATCAACCGGGGATGGGAATGTCAATCTTACCGCCGTTATTCCTGCCGGAGCCAATGCCGGAAACGTTAATCATTTAAGCATAGGTAATTCTCTTTCCACTGCCATAATAAATCAGTATGATCAGGCAAATCAATTAACAGGTACTTCGTGGGCAACTTTAAATTTCTGGGGGGTATTGAATGACTCTACCGCAGGATCCGGGACATGGTCAGATTTTTTAGACGACCAGACTGGTGGGTTTATCCAGGTTCAGGGTGCAGTAAGTCCGCTTCAAAACAATCAGTTTGCCATAGGCCGTACAGGGATTTATGAAACTACTGATAATGGAAACAGCTACAATAACATTGCACCTTCTGCCGATGGATTCTTCCGCCGTAATGGGGGGGTAGAGGCTGCCCTTGTTACTGCCCTTTCCTATGGTATTGATCCTGCCGCCGGAAATAACCAGCCTCTATATGTCGGACTGGAGTTTCACAACGATAATACCTATACCAATACTACGAATATGATCTATGTTCGGGATGCAGGCGGGACTTTCCCTGTTGCCCGTCAGTTCAATCTTGGCGCAGCAAATGGAACAATCCTTGATATTACAGTAGATCCCGGAAACTGGCGGGTGGCATATGCAGTCACATCAGCTAACAGAGTTTTTGCTACAGTAAACGGCGGGCAAAACTGGACACGTATAACCGGTCCTGCCGGTACTGAGATTGGCGCCCTGCCTCAGGGCATTGCCATTACCTCTGTGGAACTTGTCCAAGTGCCTGAGCCGGACATCAAGATTACTGATCGCCGTGGAAACTCTGTTTTCATTAACCTTGATGGCGCAATAACCCTGACTGATGTAAAGAACCTGATAGAGAGACAGGCTACCCGTGCTTCACTGAATATCACAGTGACTATTGATACTGCTACTGCAAATGGGCGACTGGTACTCACAGATAACAGCGCCGGTGGTACAGGTCACTTCAAATCTGAGGCTGTACCAGGGTCGCAGGCAGCCGGCGATCTTGGCCTTGCAGGTCATGATGTGAATGTTGCTGCCATCAACGGTGCTGACTTTACAGCAGCAATCAATGCCGGAACCGCTATAACTGCAGCAATACGCAATGGACATGGGATTCGCATTAATACCGGTGTCCGCGATATCCTGCTGGTTGGTTCTGACGAGGGGATTTATCAGACATTTAATCCTGTTAATAAATCTAATCCGGCGGTGCCGGTACTTAGACTTAATACTAAGGGAAATGCCAATGTAACTTCATCCGGTGCCAACAACGATATACAATTCCGTACTAAACAAAACACATCATACTTCAATGGTGCGGTTGTCAGATTTACCCATCATGCACCTATAGGAGCAGGCCTTCCAACAGTATCGTGGGATCCATTGAATCGTGTTCTCGAATTCAGGATAAATGTGGGAACCACAACTGCTAATCAGGTTAAACAGGTGTTGGATGGGAACAATATCACTAAGGAGTTCTTCACGGCTACTGTTGAAGGTACTGGAAGCGGCGTAGTTGCTGCAGGCTCCGCAACCTTTAATAATGGCGCCTATCCTTTCCTGCCCTTTGTTAAACTCGGAAACATATTGCCCAATGCCCAGGTAATTGATATTGAGTACATTCCGGCTGTTCTTAATACAGCAGGAGCAGTGCGGGGTGATGACCTTGTAGTTGGTACACGTGGACGCGGCGCATGGAAGGTACAGGACTTTTCCCTGTTATATTATATTGAAGAGATGCCTGAGTTGAAGATCATCCTGGCAGGGGGTAGTGAAGAGATGATCTCTCTTAAGCTCGACGAGACCAGGGATTGGATCGTACATGTTTACAAAGGTGATGTACTCAAACAGAGCTTTTCTGTCCGCAACATTTATCGCATTGTGATACAGGGTAGTGACGGGAACGACACACTTCAGGTGGATGCCCGCATCAAGGTTCCCGGTGGTATTATTTTTGATGCCGGCAATACTTCAGTGAACAGTACACTGAACGTATTTGGTGATGGGTCGCACTCTGTTTTTAAACAGACTCCTCCCCCCGGCTCAGGAAATGGTTTCGTAATCATAAATGAGGCAGGTGGAAAAAGTCTTACCATTGAATATAACTATGTTCAGAGCCGGAACATCAATTTAAATGCCAATCAATTAAGCCGATTCCGTCAGGGATTGGAACGGTTGGTGACCATGGATGAGGTCAACGATGTATTTAGTCGTAATACCATACCGTTTATAGGACAATCCCTGGCAGATGCAATGGTAGGTAATCCTCCCTCGGCTCCCCAGCCGATTGGATTCCCTGCCATATTTGATGATGCAACTAATGCCCTTATTGCTGATTTGACTCCTCAGGGTTTGTCTCTGAATGACCTTGAAGGACATTATACAATCCTCAGCCGTCTAATTGAAACCGGCCCGGATGGATTCCAACTGTCCGCAATTGGTGAAACCATTACAGATCTCGCATCACTGAGGGATGCACTTGACAACCTCGACGAGATTGACGGCAATGTTACGTACACCGAAACTGCTGATTCAGTTACGTTTGACGTGAATATCAAAAGGAAATTTGCCGGTGAGGGGCAGATAGACGTTGCTGCATTTGGAGATGCTCTACATCTGAATGGTGATGTAGTTTATGGTTTTGACATTGACCTTCATCTCGTATTTGGTGTTGACGAGTTTGGTTTCTTTATTAATACAGAGGCTGTCACCGGCCCCATGATAAAGGTCAGTAACATTGATTTGTTTGGTGAAGTAAATGCCCTGGGTAATATTGGTTTTATTGATGTAAACCTCACTGACGGAATACTGGAGGTTAACGACCAGGCCGGTGTTGTCGTAAACATCCATGATCCTTCTGCAGATGAGATAACAGGAGAAAGTCCCGGCCGATTCAGACTCCATGAGTTCAGCTTTTCTGATATTACAGATATATTTACCGAGGAATTGCTGGGAAATGCGGCTGCAGACGACATCGTCTTTTCCGGTGACTTCAGTTTATCAGGTAATGTCCCGGGTATCAGTAATCTGCTGCCTGCCAGCGGGAATGCCGGCCTGATCTTTACATGGACGGATATCACTGACCCACTGAGTGTGACTGTCGAGGGCAAGTCCGACAGTCCTGCAGGCCAGGCCATGGCGCAATACCTCAACTTCGGATTTAACAATCTTAGTATCGCAGACCAGATTAAGGCTAAGCTGGAGGCCCTGCGTGATAACTGGCTGGCGGAACTTAAACAGTCGGATAGTTTTAACCTTGCCATACCCTTTGTGGACAGCTCTCTGGCAGATACACTTGATTTTGCCGCGGCCTTTGATGCTGCAGTCCTTGCTAAGATAGACTTTGAAAAGATCGCGACTTTCCAGGATTTTGTGGCTGCTGTAAATCAGGCCGGACTCGTCCCTGATGGCGAGGAGGTCACCTATGATTCCGCCACACAGGCGTTTACAATCCCCCTTGAATTTAATGTTGACCTTCACAAGTTGGGTCTGCGTGACCTCAATGTTATTGGCAGGATCAACCTGCAGATGCTGGCTAATGAGGGGTTGATTCAGATTGGCGACTATGTTGATCCCAATGACCTCCTCAATGGGGGGTATGTGACCCTCGCCCAGTTGGTCAATCTGGGACTAATTGAGGCAGAGCTGATCGTTGACTGGAGTCAGATAGATGAGAATGCGGTCATCAATTCCGGCATCATCGGTCAGAATCTGCTCGATGCTGAAGGTCTGGTCGGCGGCGGCAATCTGGTCAATATGGACGAGCTTGTTGACGGCGGTTTTGTAACCCTCGGTGATCTGGCAGATGCCGAGTTTGTGACGACGGGAACAATCGTTGGCAATCTCGGTTTTGTACGGGATATCAATCTGATGGCAACGAACATCGCAGACCTGGGGCTCGACGCATCCAGCCTGATTCAATCTGTTGACCTTGTAGATATTACAGATCTCCTAACCAGCGGCCTTACTTCATTAGAGGACCTATTTGACACGACGCTGCTTGACCTTGGTGATGTCGGCATCAACACCATGCCGATTTCTGATCTCCTGACCTCAGGGCTTGTTACACTTCAGGATCTTGTAGATCAGGGGCTGGTTGCGGCTAACGATTTTATGTCTGATGCACTCGTAAATATTCAGGATCTCCTTACGGACACTGCAGTTGGCCTCGATGACCTCATTGCCGGAGCATTACTCGATGCATCTGATTTTGATCCATCTGCATTGATTAACAGGGCAGCCGTATTTTCTAACAATATTGCCACCCTATCTGAACTGATTGACAATGCACTGGTTACTGTGGGTGATTTTGCTGATATTGCATTGAGTTCGCTCAGCCTCGTCTCTTCGGGCCTCGCCACACAGTTTGAGCTTAACTATAACCATTTAATTGACGGGTCTGGAAATGTCTCATTGCACAGTCTTGTAAATTCCGGTGTGATAACATTGCACGAGCTTGCCGGACATAGTCTTATATCCCCATCTAACCTTACTGTAAGCAATTTTTCGCTCGCTAACCTCCTGAATTCAGGGATTACCAATGTGGCAGAGCTGGTGAGTGTAAACATGTTGCAGGTTGAAGACCTGTTAACGGATACGCTTGACCTCCAGGGTCTTCTTGATTCTGCGCTGCTGGACCTTTCCGATTTAGTGACCAATGGATTGGTTGGGTTTGCTGAAATGATCCTCGATGAGATTGATATAGCCGGTCTCATAGATACGGCTCTCGTTGATCTCGGTGACCTTGCGCGTGAAAACCTGCTTCTGCCGGCACAGATAGCGATTGATGAGCTGCTCTCATCAGAGATAAGCGCTAAAGCCAATTCATTATTTAACAGTATTGTTACTGCCGGAGGACTTATCGGACCGGGCTCTATCATTGACATTGATCAGCTTCTTGCGAACAGCCCGATCAAATTGAGCCACCTTATTTCCTTTGGGATTATTGACCATAATGATATCCGTCCGCTCGGTGATGTGGATAAGAGCGCCCTTCTCGCATCGCATATTATAGACCGGAGCATGATCGAGAGAAACAAGATGCCGGAGATTATACAAAAAGGCTACCTGACTATTTCAGACCTCTTTGACCTTGGTCAGATCAGTGAGGGTAACCTGGCAGACTTGCCTGCTGTCCAGCTTAGCCTGTTTGGCTTCTCCCGTGAGACGATGGAAACGTTAAACGGCCTTGGCCTGATAGCCTATGGAGATGCTATTCCCCTCAATCTACTTCTGGCCAATACAGATGTTACTCTGAGCGGCCTCCTTCAGTTCGGCCTCATATCCATTGGAGACCTGAATAGTAATCTTTCCAACGTTCTTCTCGATAACGTTTTTGTTCAGGGGAATGTTGACAGGAATAACCTGCTTGATTCAGACCTCATTGAGATGGATGTCCTGACAGGTCTGATCTCTCAGGATGGAAGTGGTAATGACATTGTTGCGATTGCAGATATTATTGACAACAGCCTTGCAACCCTTGCTGACCTTGTGCGTGCTGGTCTGATTACCCCGTCACACTTTAATCTGGGCAATGTGACGATCTCTGAAAATAACCTGCTTGCATCGGGTCTTGTATCCCAGAACAAACTGGATGATAACTACCTCGTGCGGGATGATAGTCCTGATTTTGTTGAGGTTGCCCCTCTGCTTTCTCTTCAGTTTGTGACCCTCTATGACCTTGCTCTCCACGGTTTCATCAGCGAGGCAAATCTTAATATAGATAACCTTGGGCTTATTGCTGTGCTGGAATCTGATGTCATTGGTGAAAACGCACTGACAGCAGCCGGTCTTGGTGGCGCTGATACTGTTGATATGGAAGAACTCCTTGCCTCAGGGCTGGTTACAGAAGAAGACCTTATTCTGAATGGGTTGGCATTCCCCGGCGATTTCTATGAAGATAGTGTGGTTACTCTAAGTACGCTGATTACTGAAGGACTGGTTGATGAGACTGATCTGGCGGCAAATGGGCGGCTCCCGCTTGATGAACTCCTCGATTCAGGTGTCGTTGGACGCAAGTATATAGAGGATAATGGTCTTGCCAATATAGATAAAGATGCCCTGGTTGATTCTGGATTAGTGACAGAAAGTGAACTCGTTGCGGCTGGTCTATTAGGATACCACATTAATCTCGCGGAATTGCTTGCATCGGGACTGGTTACCATTGATCAGTTGAAAGATGTGGGATTGGCAGATGGATTTATCCTGATCGAGGACCTTTTAAGTGACAGCCACCTGACATTTGCAAGTCTGGTTACTTCTGCTGTCCTTACCAGGGATGACTTCAGAAACAAGATCTTTGAGCAGGATCAGCTTGAAGCTACGGAGCACAGCAATGTTCCGGTGTTTCTAAACGGACAGTTCGACGGCATTGTACACCTCGGGACTGTTGGTATAGATACCCTGCTTAATTCGATCCTTTTTGATGTTACCCTTTTTGACTTTGTTCAGCATGAGTTCGTTGACATCTTTGATTTTGACAATATTGATCTTACTGAGTCTGAGATCGCTGACAGTGGCCTGGCAGATGTCGTTCTCAATGCTATCGAGACAGCCTTTTCAATAGATTTCGAAGATGTCATTGACGATACCATAGGCATTTACAGTCTTGTGGCAATGGATATCCCGGGCGCCTCCCTCCTGAATCTTATTACTGTGAGGATCTTGGACGCCGCTGACCTTACTGATCCCGGCATGGGACTTGACATAGTTGACCTGGAGAGGTCCCCGCTGTTTGAGAATGGGGACTTAAACAACTATATCAGCGCCCATCAGGTCTATCTCTACGACATACTTGAGACCATATACCTCGGCAATCTCGTGACATGGGGATTGGTCAATGTGAATGACCTGATCATACGGAATCCAGGCAGCCTTGCCTCATTTGTCGGGGACGGTCTGCTGGATAAAATGGATTTTATAAACAAGACACTCAGTGCATCAGCCCTGAATGCCTCTGCTGTTGTTTCTACCGCTGCCTTGAACACCCATAACCTGATTACAGCAGGCAATGTCTCGCTTCACAGTCTCATAGATTCAGGCCTCGTTTCGCTCTCTATGCTTATTGATGAAGGGTTTGTCAATGCGACTGACCTTTCATCAACTGTTATCGGGCGTGATCAGCAGGATGTACTTGACTCTGATGTCATTGACAGGGCGCTAATCGTGGCGAACTCGCTCATTACAGGTGTGGATAATGATCAGGTTATTCTTAACGGGGGCGGGAGCCTCCTCAGTTCAGGTATCGCCTCGCTGTTAGAGCTTGCAAGAAGCGGCGTGGTTGACCCGTCATACATGGATAATGCAGCCACTATTGACAAAGACGATCTTGTTGACAACGGCCTTGCAACTCTTTCCAGCCTCATTGATGCCGGATTAATCGGTACGGCGGATCTTTCCATCACCTCTATTGACCTTGAGAGGATATTGACGACCGGCGTGCTCGACCCGGGTGCCTTGAATAACCTTGATCAGCTCATTGCCCTGGGTCTGTTGACCACAGCAGAGGTTGACGGGTTTGGAGCTATTGATAAAGGTACACTGGTTACTTCAGGCCTGGTTACAAATAATGAGCTTGTTTCAGCCGGTCTGCTGGGTACGCATGTAGACCTTGTTGCATTGCTTGCATCCGGTCTTGTTACCATTGATCAGTTGAAAGACGAGGGACTGGATGACCGGAGTGGAAGGGTAGAGCTCGCAGGGCTACTTGCTGCTACGCCAACACTGGTCACCCTCTCACAACTTGAAGGTGCAGGTCTTGTGACGACGGAGATTAACCTTTCTGACCTGCTCAAGTCCGGGCTTGTTGACCTGATTGACCTTGTTGATGACAGCATAAACAAGGCGGCGCTACTTGCGGCAGTCTTTCCTGTAAGCGGACCGGTTACGGAAGGCGAGCTTATTACAGCCGGTCTGTTTGACCCATCTGTAAATATCTCTGGTCTGATTGCATCAGGTCTGGTTACTGTACAGAACCTTGTTGATGCCACTCTGATCAGTACCAGCATTCAATCCTCAGAGCTTCTTGCACTGAATCTTGTTACTGGTCAGCAACTGGTCAGCACAGGACTGATTACTCAGGGTCAGCTTGACAGTCAAACCTTTCCTGCGATCAGTATCGTCAGTCTCTTGAATGCGCTGCTTGTTCCATTGGACAGCAGCACACATCTGATAACCATCGCTGACCTCTCTGCCCACGGGTTACTATCTGCGACAACTGTAGACAAGAACGACCTTATCGCCCCTGCATTTATAGCAGCAACCGGGGTGACTATTACGGAGAACCAGCTCGTAGAGGCCGGTCTCCTCCCGGGAACGATCAAACTTGACGGTATCGTGTCCGAAGGTCTCGTAACATTAACTGAGCTTAACAATGCAGGTCTGACACGCGCACCGCCAATAACCCGCAGTGATTTAGATGACCTCCCGTCAGTTGATTACGACGTCCTCGGCCTCTCGCCGGTTCAGCTTGCTCAACTGCTTGCATCCGGCATCGTAGCGCCCGGTGATGACCGGGTTGACCTCGATGACCTGCTTGATACCAATATCGGCCCGTCTCCCCTGTTTGACCTTGCAGACCTCGTCCGCCTCGGTCTGGTGGATGAGACTGATCTGGATGGCCATGACCTTCTCCTGTTTGGTCTCAATGATAGAGTAGTTTCATTAGCTGGAAACTATGGCCTTCGTCTGACAGGCCTTGTTACAGAGGCCATTGCAGATATGAAGGCGACTGTTTCAGCAGGGTTTGACCTCATTGTTGACCTAAATGGTGAGCCTGCAACCCTGACAGAAGGTATGCTCACCTGGTTTGTTGAGGATGCCTCTGTTACCGGTTCAGTATCATTTGATGTGACTGACATTGATGCAGCCGGAAGGCTCGGATTTGTCGGCGTCACCCTTGCTGATGTCTCAGGCCTCGACAGCCTCATTCACGTGGATGTCACGAGGACTGCTGTACTGGATACAGATCATAGTTCCCTTACCACAAATGACCGCAGATTCAATCTTGATGCAATAGCAGGCGCAGTTGCAGCCGGTTCCCTTTATACAGGGCTGACCGGTTCGGCAAATGCAGTCCTGAGGGGCATAAAGGTCAACACAGGTATCGGCGGCATCCCTGTTGCCAATGGCGCAGAGATTCAATTCAATGTAGAGGACCTTACAAGGAAGAAGACAGCAGACAACTACATTACACTGGATCTGACAAACCTTCCGGGTATATTCCGCATTGCAGAATATTTACGCCTGGATGATATCATGTCTGCGGTACTCAGGGCTCGCGACTATATGAATAAGGCGCTTGATAAACTCCCATTCTTCTCAACAGATCCAAACTCGCCGGATTATGAAAGTACAATGGATTCGGTAATTCCGGTTATCAACAAGACCCCGAGGGAGTTGTTGAGCCTCCTTGTTGAGATTGACAATGCTGTTG
>MHYI01000061.1:0-460 GCA_001828295.1 Planctomycetes bacterium RBG_16_41_13
GCATTTTTTCCGCTGTTTGCAGGCTCGCCAAACAAACATCTTTCTGAACTTATAAACACAGGCACAGCCATCCACAAGGCCATAAAAACCACCAAAAACTTTTTCCCTGTTTTTTTCAAAAAATACAAATAACACATCCTTTATCGTTACCTCATTCGTTCATTCTCTTTAAAAAATGCAATCAATAGAAATGGCAGCGCAAAAGCAGTGCCGTAATATGGTCAACAACGATAACCCTGCAAACGGATACAACTGCAACTGCGGCACATGGATTCACAACTATCCGACTAAAAA
Source organism: Planctomycetes bacterium RBG_16_41_13 (assembly GCA_001828295.1). The sequence continues at coordinate 295 of MHYI01000061.1, forward strand.
AAGCTTATGTCACAATAATTATCAAAAAAGTATCAATGCTCAATTATTTTTACAAGGGGGCCATGCCTGAAGCGTCTATCGTTGTCATTGATAAGTAAAAAATATGGACGTATTGTCTAATTATAAGACAATCCTAAACCTTGACAGCTCTATTTTTATAAATACA
>MHYI01000061.1:494-826 GCA_001828295.1 Planctomycetes bacterium RBG_16_41_13
GCCGATGGCGATGAAGAAAATGAATATTGGAGAAACAGACAATGAGAGACCATTATGATTTTTCCAAAATGAAGGGGCGTAAAAATCCTTATTTAAAGTATTTAAAACAACCGGTTACTATGCGTTTAGACCGCGATACGGTTCTCTATTTCAGGTCTATGTCGGAGGATACCGGTATTCCCTACCAGACCCTGATAAATCTTTATCTTCGTGACTGTGCAATTAGTCAAAGAAAACTCCAAATGGCGTGGTCTCCTGAAAAAGCCGAACAAGAGGCCTGAGAATGTGTAACACTTTCGTTTTTTGGAAAATTATCGTAACTATTCAGCGTA
>MHYI01000061.1:862-3723 GCA_001828295.1 Planctomycetes bacterium RBG_16_41_13
TCAGGTTTGCAAAAGGGTTAGCCGCAAAAAGGCACAAAAGACACAAAAAAGATGTAACACTTTAGTTTTTTGAAAACTCATGTAGTGCGACGAGCTTCGTCGCACCAAAAAACGTTGTGCGATAAGGAATAGGGTCTGTTCAAAATAGTGCGACGAACCTCGTCGCACTACATATGACAATTTCCCGTTTCGAAAGACCTCGGCGGGTTCAGGTTTGTAACCGTTCGGCTGAGCTCACGACGAAGCCTGAACCCATAGTTTATTTGGCGAACAGCGCTCTATAGTATTACCCTGTAAAAACATCTTTTTTTTGTAAGTTTTTCTTAGTGTCCTTTGTGTTCTGTATTCTTTGTGCCCTTTGTGGTTAAACCCTTTGTGCCCTTTGTGGTTAAACTATTTTTGGTTGCGGCTTTTGCTGCATTATGTATCATCCCAATTCTAAACGAAACGCCTTTATTGCTTGTTCCGGTTTTCCCATAGCTTTATAACAAGCGCCGATTCTTTCAAATGCAAACGCCCTGATTTCCTTTTCGCTGCTATTCCCTAAAACATCGACATATGCCTTTACTGCTTGTTCGTATTTTTTTTCGTAAAAGAGGGCGTCTGCCAGGCCGACCATTCCTTCCACTAATACTTTGCTGTAAGGGTACTTCTTTATAAAATCCTTAAAACCTTCGTGCGCCCGCGCATAATTATCATCATCAAAATAACACCATCCTATCTCCATGGCCATTTTGTCCGCATATTCATTATTTGGCCAAAATTGTATCCCTTCCCGGAATGTTTTTATCGCAGAATCATAAAAGTGCATTGCCCGCAAAGACTTTCCCAAAAAATACATACCGCGTGGGACATTACTGCTGTTTGGATAGGTTTCCAGCGCTCTCTTAAAAACCTGGAATGCCTCAACATAATTCTCATTATTATAGAAGCACTCTCCCAATAAGAAACTTGCATCTTCGGCATACCTTTCATTGCCCGCATTGGCCAGGAAATTCCCCAAAACTGTTTTGGCGTCCTCATACTCCTTCAATGAGAATAAACTTTTCCCTATTAAATACTCAATCTCTGCTCCTACCTGGAGGGAATTATAGAGTTCTCTGGCCTCCATCAATGCCCGAATCGCCTCCCGGTGTTTTTCCATTTTTGTAAGCGCTTTGGCAATGTTAAGCTGCGCCTTAGCAGCAATCTCTGTTTCCGGATACTCATTCAGCACCCTTTCATAGGTGTCCTTTGCCCGCTCATAAAACCCCTGCATCATCAAAGAATCACCTACCCCCATAAAAGCATCGGCAATTAAAGGATCTTTCGGATAGCCATAAATGAACTTAAAATACGCCCGAATGGCGCTTTCCGGGTCATTGAGGCGGTAATAACAGTCTCCGATTTTAAATAAAGCATCTTTTGCAAAGAGAGACGTTATATATTTTTTTGCAACAACCTGATATTCCTGCAACGCAAGAAAATTGAAACCCAAATCATAATAATAATTCCCAAGTTCATAATACGCCTTGACGACCATTTTATCGTTGGGATATTTTATTTGTGCCCTTTGATAGATTTGGGCGGCCTTATCCTTATAATAGTCAGACGCCGTATCGACGTTAAGCTGTGATAAAGAGGTAACAAATATAGCGTTCTCTTTCGGAATAAATTCCAGGTTGCGCATTCCAATAATTACTTCTAATATATCCTGTAACGGGCTTTTTTTGATCGATACATTTATAAAAGATGAGAGGTATTCGGGGACAATATCTTCATCCACAATAATGCTTTTGCCATAGACTGCCGACAGCGCTTTCAATATTTCAGACACCTGCACCTGTTTTGCGTTAATTGAATAAACCGGCATATCATACTGGTCCAGTTCTTTCTTCAGCATGATATTTTCATTTGGCTGTATAAAAATCTCTTTTCTTTCTTCCGGTGCAACACCCTTCTTTTCAGACGTCTTCGTCCCGACGCCCTTATCTTCCTTTTCTTCAAACTCCTGATCTCTTAATATTTGCAGTTGCATTTGGAGCATCTCAAGATTTCTCAACTATTTATTTAGTGATTCACTGAGTTCGCTTGATTCATCAATAGCCTGCAACTGCATCTGAAGCATTTCCAGGTTTTTCCTCTCCTCGTTCAGTATGCCCTGCACGGTATTTGATATATCCTCATTCGCCTCTCCGGCAGTCTCCCCACCGGCTTTGGAAAAAGAGCATACAGAAAATACGCATAAAAGAAATATGAGTATAAAGATTAGTCTTTTATTCATTATTCATTATCCCATAAATGGTATATACAAATTCTTCATTTGCCTTTCTCTTCTTCATTCTACAAACTACAAATGGTCATTGCTTTTCCCTGATCCTGCGGTGACCGTACCTACCGTTTGAGATGCATTTTTCAGACGTTTTGACTCCTCCCGGTAATAATCTCCGATTTTAAAATAAGACTCTGCCACGCACGACTTATCTTCTTCCGTTTTGCAGTCACCCTCCTGGGCGATAACGGAGTAAAGAGTTTTTCTTGCTTGCTTATAATCCCCCAGTTTTGCGCAACATTCACCCATTTTTAATCTGCTTTTCAATTGATACTCGCTGTTAATATAATCATTGTTTAAATGCCTGAATACTTCAAGGGCTTCTTTATAATCTCCCGATTGAAAATAACAATCGCCCAAACGATATACAATAAAATCCTCATTCAGAAAAGGCATCGATTTGTCTAACCCCTTTCCATAGAGAGAAGCCGCCGTCTTGTAATCGCCCTGTTCGTACAATCGATTTGCCTCGATGATATATGCTGTCCTGTCTTCCTGCGTTTCTTCCCGGCCTTGCTGTGCACCCGAAGAATTTCCTCCCCTTGTATCG
>MHYI01000061.1:3876-4292 GCA_001828295.1 Planctomycetes bacterium RBG_16_41_13
AAGCCTATCGCGCCTACTATAAAAAGAAGCACCATAATGGAAAGTACATATTGATTAAGCAATATGCCCGCGTTTAATATTTTTTTTGATCTTGCCGGTTTTGATTTCGGTTTCTTTTTATCCGCTGAAATTTCAGCCTCTTCAGAGGCTTCAACCTGAACAGGCGTAGCGGGTGCGTCTTCACCTGGCGGAATCGCTTCCGGGAAAGAATCTTCATCCGCCCGATTTTGCAGCCCTTCGATTATTTCGTTTAATGCGGTTTCCTTTTTTTCGTCATCAGATGGGGTATTTGTCATATTTTATTACCTCTTAATAAAGTTAGTGCCTTATCAGTAATTTTTTTGCACACTTCCATTCGTCAGTGCGTGCTTTTTGGCAAAATATTTAATTGTCACTTCTGTAGCCGGCAATCTACA
>MHYI01000061.1:4384-5047 GCA_001828295.1 Planctomycetes bacterium RBG_16_41_13
TCCTCGTCCTCAAACACCTCCACAATGCGAAGCAGGCCGGTAATATCCATAAGTTTTTTAATGTTTTTATTTGCTTGTACCAGCTTAAATCCCTTTTGTTTTTCCCTGAAACAACCCACATAATATGCGATACTCCCCAATGCGTTCGCGGAAATATACTTTACATCTCTGAAATTCAATATAATGGCGCATGCATCTTCACACAAAACCTTAAGCATGCACTCCAGTTTGATTGCCCCATCATACACGAGATTCCCCTTCGGCGATAACACAACCACATTGCATTTTTCATGCCTTTCAATTTCCATAGAAGTTTACCCGTTTTGCCAAAAAGACTGACGTTCCCATCCCCCTGCCGGATTGTATCATTACTCTATCCATTAACTGTTTCATAATAAAAATCCCTCTCCCGTCTTTTCTTGTTATGCCTTTATACAATGTCGTATCGGGTTCCAGATAGTTCTGTGTATCAAATCCACAGCCACGGTCGCTTACCACGATGATAATCTCTTCCCCCAGTCTCGAAAATTTCAGAGCAATATCCCCCTTTTCTCCATCCTTATATGCAAAGAATAATGCGTTCAAAACGGCCTCATTAACAGACGTAATAATGTCATGCCTCTTACACTCGTCATCCACTATCTTTGACAACTTTTCTTCAAA
>MHYI01000061.1:5262-5411 GCA_001828295.1 Planctomycetes bacterium RBG_16_41_13
TGTCTTTCTGAATAATTCCCTTCCGGATACCTGTGGCAACAGCATTGCTATCAATGACAATAAATCTATTACCCGCAGACATTGGCAAGGTTTGCTCCGGTACGCTTATGTCCGCAAACATGTTTAAGTATAAAGGATACGATTGCAAG
>MHYI01000061.1:5445-5646 GCA_001828295.1 Planctomycetes bacterium RBG_16_41_13
AGGCAAGCCCTTCCCCGCAAATTGAATAAGAGAGTTTTTGCCCTTGTTTCTCAAAAATTACGCAGAAAAACATAAGAGGAAAACGGTTTTTTATATTTTCGCAGAGAAAGGTATTCATGCTTTTTATCAAAGATGCAGGTGATCTGCATGTTTTTGCCTCATAGCGAAAAACCGTTTTTATCACCGTATCCAGATTTTCCA
>MHYI01000061.1:5653-5787 GCA_001828295.1 Planctomycetes bacterium RBG_16_41_13
GTCGCGTGAAAAACTTCCAAACAGCGCCAACTGGCGGTCATCCGTCTCAACGGCATCATAAAAGGCACGATTTGCCTTCTCTGTTGCATCCTGCACAATATAGGATGAATCCTTGTGTTTGTCAGTATATACCT
>MHYI01000061.1:5882-8139 GCA_001828295.1 Planctomycetes bacterium RBG_16_41_13
CTGCACAATATAGGATGAATCCTTGTGTTTGTCAGTATATACCTCACACGACCGTGGTTCTTCATTCACGTGTTTTTTTTCGCTATGCGCATTTGTACCGGTATTTTCGCTTTCACTCAGGACTTTGCGAATCACCTTCTTCATATGTTCAAGCTTAAAAGGCTTTGTTATAAAATCAGAGACGCCGGTATGCATCGCCTCAATAACCGCCTCTGTTGAACCATAACCCGTCATAATAATCGCCCTTATTGAGGGATTTGCCTTCTTTATCTCAGCAATTAACTGCACGCCATTCATGGCAGGCATAGTTAAGTCGCTAATCACCAGATCGTATTTTATTTTTTTAGCCAATTCCAGGGCTTCAACGCTATCGTTGGTATCTTCCACATCATAACCGTCATCCAAAAGGGTATTTTGCAAAGCCCATCGCAGCGTTTCTTCATCATCTACCAATAAGATTTTTTTCTTCATCTTTTGTAACATTTTAGTTTTTTGAAAATTGTAAAGGGCGTAATTTCACCGCAAAGGCGCAAAGGACGCAAAGGAAAAACAAGAACCATAATACAAACGGAAATTTTAGATTTTGAATTTGAACTTAACGCCTACGGCGGACTTTCAAATGTAGAGCGAAGAGGCTCTGTTAATGCCCAGCACCCTTGCCGCCTCCGCCCTTCGCCAGGAGGTTTCTTTCAGGACATTTTCTATATGTTGTTTTTCCATAAATGCCAGTGAACGGGCGTCAAGTCCGTCGCTGCCGACGCCGTCAGTATTTCCACCAACAGCAATACCGGCAAGGCTTTCATATTCTTTTTTCCCAATGCTGATATTTGCGACATATTTAGGCGATAATGCACTGCCGTTTGCAATCAACACGCCTCGCTCTACCACATTCTTTAATTCTCTGATGTTTCCAGGCCAGCCATATTCCAATAAGATTCGTTCCGTGTCGGGCGGGATATCACAAATATTCTTGCCAAACTCATTATTATATTTATGCACAAAATATTTCACCAAAAGCATAATATCTTCTCTTCTTTCCCTCAATGGCGGCACATAAATCGGCAATACTTTCAACCGGTAATACAAATCCTTTCTGAAATTTCCCGACGCTATTTCTTCGTCAAGGTTCCTGTTTGTCGAGGCAATAATCCGAACGTCTATTTTGATATCGTGTATGCCGCCAACCCTTTTGAACTGCCTTTCCTGCAGAATTCTCAAAAGTTTTGCCTGCAGCAAAACCCCCATCTCGCCTATTTCATCCAAAAAAACGGTTCCCTTATCGGCAACTTCAAACAAGCCCGGTTTACCGGCGGTTGCCGCACCGGTAAATGCCCCTTTTTCATAACCAAATAATTCTGCCTCAAGAAGGCTTTCCGTCAGGGCGGCGCAATTTATATCCACAAAACGCCCCGATTTTCTTGCGCTTAGCCGGTGCACCGCCCTTGCAACAAGCTCTTTCCCCGTACCGCTCTCTCCTTGTATTAATACCGTTGTAGAAGAACTTTTTGCTACCTGTTTAATAAGAGAATATATCTCTTTCATCTGCGGGCTATTGCCAATAATAATGCCGTCCGATTCTTCATCAAACGTCCATTGCTTTTCCTTTATTTCAAGCACCTCCTGGCGCAACCCCTGCCTCCTTAATGCTTTTTCAACCACCGACCTTAACCTGTCCAGCTTAAAAGGTTTCTCTAAATAATCGTATGCCCCCAGTCTCATCACTTCAACTGCCGAGTCCACGCTTCCATATCCTGTCATTACCACCATTAACGCGTTAGGGTCTTTCTCTTTTATTTTTCCAATAAGTTCCACTCCGCTTATATTGGGCAATCTCAAATCCAGCAGTATCAAATCAGGCATAAATGTATCCATCTTCTCCAGCGCTTCTTCGCAGCTACCGGCGGCAATTGCTTCATAACCTTGCGCATCTAAAAACTCCCGGACAGAAAACCTGATTGTTTCTTCGTCATCGACAATAAGGATTATACCTTTCGGCTTCATTCATTTACCCTTCCATAAAAACCAGACCATTCAATGTCTCACTCATTATAAAACTTAAATTTTTTTCCCGCAAAAAAACTACTTTGACGTTCAGTATATCAAAACGTCCAATATTTCAACACAATTATTACTATTGCATGTTTAAAAAAAGCACTTTTCGGTAGTGTAGTCCTGATTGGGATTAATATCGTATCTCCAGGCGGTTTCTGGCTTCGCCGTGAGCTCAGCCGAACGGTTGCAAACCAATGTCATTAAG
>MHYI01000062.1:320-544 GCA_001828295.1 Planctomycetes bacterium RBG_16_41_13
ATCAAATATGAATCGTACTTTTGAAAAAAACAAATGTGGAAACATTATCGCGGCGCTGCCGTTTTTATTGTTCATCTTTCTCCTTGCAGGCATTTCAGGGGTACTCTTTGCTGCCGAGACGGAAACGGCACATCAGAGGGAAACGCCTCAGGATTCGGTTTCTCAGGCATCCGGCGGTATTGATACTACGGTATTAGATATGCACTCATCCGAAGTTCTCTGGC
>MHYI01000062.1:914-1194 GCA_001828295.1 Planctomycetes bacterium RBG_16_41_13
CATCAATATCATCACTAAGGATGCAGGAGATATAGACGGCGTTAGGATAAGCAGCGGATACGGGAGTTTTAACACCTTCGAGGAAAATGTTATCTTCGGCAAGAAATACGGGAAGGTTGATATCTCCGGCATGCTTCATTACCGGTCAACGGATGGTTTTAGCGGTACGTTAGAGAGAGACGTGCAGACAACGCTCGATGAGATTTTTGGCACTTCGGCATCAAATGCACCGGGAAGTGCGCATGATAAGCGGCAGGAGTTTGCCATGGACCTCAAGGTT
>MHYI01000062.1:1250-6029 GCA_001828295.1 Planctomycetes bacterium RBG_16_41_13
TGTCGGTCCACAATACGTGCTGAGCGATGATTCCGATATAGAAAACAATTATGTTTTCGGCGAAATAGGATACAAAAAGGTTTTTGACGGGGGACTTACCATAAAACCAAGAATTTATTATGACCAATTCGATATCAGGCCTGAAATTGAAGCATACCCGGAAGGCTCGGTACTCGCCTTTGACACAAACAAGGACGGCGTCTACGACACCACGGTATCATTTCCTGATGGTTTTATTGGCATAGGCAGTGAGATTGAACGGGTTGCAGGGGCGGAAATACCGTTTGATTATGAGTTGTTTGATAAAAACATCCTCACCGTTGGACTGGAATACCGTTGGGTGAATCAGGGAAACGTCCGCTATCAAAGCAACTTTAACCCTGCAACCTATGAAGTCTTTGACTCAGTACAAAATCTTTCAGATACCTACCCGTATCTGAAAGAGGCGACCCGCCGGATATTGTCCGTATATTTGCAGGACACCTGGGACGTGACAGATACCCTGAACTTAACGCTGGGGGTGCGCCATGACCAGTACAGCGATTTTGGCGGTGCAACCAGTCCGCGCGCCGGCCTGACCTGGGCGTTTATGAAAAACGCTTCGCTGAAGCTCCTGTACGGAGAGGCATTCCGCGCCCCGGATTTTATTGAAATGTACATTAAAAACAATCCGGCGCTTCAGGGAAACGAAGACCTCGATCCTGAAATTATCAAGACCTATGAAGCAGGATTGAGTTACAGATTTAACAAATACGTTACGGGCGGTTTAAATTATTTTTACAACGATATACAGGACTTTATCGTCAAGCGGCCGTTAACTCCCGGCAGCACCACCTTGCAATACGAAAATTATGGAGACGGGCAGGTGCATGGAGTCGAAATGGAAACGAAGGTGGATATTGGCGGAGGCAACTACCTGTTTATGAATTATTCGTTTCAGGACCCTAAAGATGACAACGGCAACGATTTGCCATACGTCGCGCGGCACAAGGGCAACTTTGGGGTAAACGTGCATTACTGGAAATATATAAACACCAACGTAAACACATTCATCAGTGGAAGGCGGTCGAGGGAGGCTGATGACGCGAGGGATGACATGCCTTCATATGCACTGCTGAATCTTTCCGTAATTGGCAAGGAATTTTTCAGGACGATGGAAATACAGGGCACGGTGTTTAACCTGCTCGACAAGGATTACAACGACCCGGGGACTGCATCCATGTCCAGCGACCTTCCCCGTCCCGGGAGGTCGTTTTTTATTGGATTAAGTTATCAGTTTTAGCTCCAGGGAAACTGATGGGTAAGCATACAGAGGGACAGGAATTGGTTCACGCCACACCACACTTTTCAATCGCCTTTATGGGCAACATTTCAAAGCAGATAGCGCCCGTTTTCGTTTTTCTTCCGGCATTGTTCGCTGCCGTAATGTTATGGGCTATTCCAAATGCAAATGGGAGCGGATACAGCGCCGTAATCGTGAAAAGCCTGGATATTCCGGCATATAATGACGTTGCCGAAGGGTTTAAAAAGCAGTGCCGTCATTACGGTATCTCTCTCATGGCAACGTACGATTTAAAAGGAGACATTGAAGAAGGAAAACGGGATATTCAAATTATACAGGAACTCAAACCAGAGCCGGATATCATCATCACCATAGGAGTCCTTGCTACTACGCTCGCAAGAAAACACATCAGCAATATACCCCTGCTGTTTTGCGCCGTTATTAATCATGAACTGCTGGATTTGCGTGGCGAAAATATCTACGGCATTTCTTCCAGCGTGCCTTTCGAAGAACAATTTGCTGTAGTGAATAAGATGTTTCAGTCGCAAAAAAAGATCGGGATAATATATGACCCGGCAAAAACCGAAAGGATTGTGTCAGAACTAACGTCTTTAGGAAGCATGTATAACTACAAGTTTATTACAAGGAAGGTTACCTCCAGAAATACCATCAAACCTGCGCTTGACGATATCGGTAAGAAAATTGACGTTTTGTGGATAGTGCCGGACGATACCGTGATTTCAAAGGAGTCCATCGGCATATTTCAAGATGCGGTAACAAAAAACCGCCTGCCCATATTTTGTACTTCGAGTGCGCTTGTCAGGACCGGTGCACTGGTTTCTATCTCCCCGGATTATTACTCAATGGGTGAACAGGCGGCAAAAATGGCGCAGGGGTTATTGCACGACCCGCCACAAAACTCGCCCCGCTGTATGAAACCGGAAAAATTGACCATCACTATTAATGCCAGGACAGCGGAAATGCTGAAGGTAGATATATCTCAGTTTCTTTCATTACCCGGCGTGGTGATATACAAGTAATTTAAAAATGAGCATTCGGATAAAACTCATCTTATTTATAAGCGGAATCATCATTATCATTGACGCCCTCAGTTGCATGTCGTTCTTTTTTTACTCAAAAAAGAGATACAGCGTGGAACTGAGGTATTTTGGCGAGACACTGGTCAATTTGTTTAGCAGGGACAATGAAATACGATATGCCCTGGAATATGAACAGCCTTTGCTCTTTGCGTCGCCGGTAAGAAGGATAAAGGAATTTGACAGGGAAAACGTCGTGGGCTACATCAGCATTTCAAATGACAGGGAAACGCTCTTTGAAGACAAAGCGACGTGGCTGGATATTGAAACAAACAAAATCCCCGTGAGGAACCATCAGGACGATACCACTGATACAGACTACAAGGTAATCACCGTATCCGGGAAAAGATTCTATGAATATTTTACCCCTATCTGCGAAAGGCAGGTATTTTCAGGCGAGGGTCTGGCGGAGCAGATACTAAGCGAAGAATCGGTCAACAGGAAAAATATGCCGAAAGGATTCGTGCAGGTGCTGTTATCCACCCATAAGTTAGATGAAAAAATACGCAGCGTCATCATATACAGTATTATGCCGGTAGGTATCGGCATTGTTTTTGGCGGTCTCGGCATCATGCTGCTTTTGACAAAATATATCGTGTCTCCTTTGCGGCATCTGGCAAATGTTACCATGGATATAGCCGGAGGAAATCTTGACCGCAAGGTACACGCTTCCCATAATGACGAAATAGGGCAATTGTGCGTTAATTTCAATCAGATGACAGATGCGCTGAGGAACTCACACAACCATTTAACCGCCGAAATTGCCAATCATAAACGGGCAAAAGTACAGCTCCTGAAATTGTCTCAGGCCGTGCAACAGAGTCCCACGGCAATTGTCATTACCGACGTTGCCTGCGCTATAGAGCATGTTAATCCCAAGTTTACGGAAGTCACAGGCTATGCATGGGAAGAAGCCCTGAGAAAGAAATTATTTGACCTGCTCTTATTCAATATGTCCGCTGAAAGATACAAAACTATTATTACAATGGTGCTTTCCGGTGAAATATGGCGAAGGGAATTGGTTAATAGCAGAAAAGATGGTGAACAATTTTTTGCGCAGGTAACCATTTCTGCTGTGCGGGGCGGTGATGGAAACATTATAAACTTTATCGGAATTATAGAGGATATTACCGAAAGAAAGAGATTTGAGGAGATGCTGGTCGTCATGGCGGAACACGACCCCCTTACCAACCTCTTTAATCGCCGCCGGTTTCAGAGGGAACTGGAATATTGGCTTGGATACAGCAAACGATACAACACGAGTGGGGCGTTGTTGTTTCTTGATATTGACAATTTTAAATATATTAATGATACGCTTGGCCATAAGGTGGGCGATGAAATACTGGCCGAGTTCGCAATTCTTTTAAAAGAACGTGTACGCCCGAACGACATAATTGCCAGGCTTGGCGGCGATGAATTTGCCGTTATTTTGCCCAATACAAACGCTGACCACGCCCTGTCTTTTGCAAAACAAATAACACAATCAGCGCAGAAACATTTCCGGGTGTTGAATGAACGCGGGCATAATATTACAACAAGCCTGGGTATAGCGCTTTTCCCCGATCACAGCCTTGAAGCTGATGCGCTCCTTGCCTGCGCGGATATGGCCATGTATGGCGCAAAAGAGGCGGGCAAGAACCAGTGCTGCATATTTTCCATGGAACAGAAACATAATATCGAATCCAGGTTGTTGTGGGACAAAAATATTCGCCGTGCTTTGGAAAAAGATGATTTTGAGATATACTTACAACCGATAGTAGATTTGCGGAGCAATGCGATATTCGGCTACGAAGCGCTGTTGCGTATGGTCGGCGAGAATAGAGAATTGATACAACCCGCAGAATTTCTCCCCTATGCCGAGAGACACGGCACTATTCTCGATATTGATCGCTGGGTAGTGCGCAACGCCTTCAGGCTTTTTGTCAGATATAATATGCAGGAGAGAAAAACAGTGCTCGAAATCAATCTTTCCGGTAAGGCAATTACCGATCCGGGGATGCTCTCTTTTATTAAAGAGGAGCTGTCTGCATCGCAGGCAGATGCGAGATACATAACATTTGAGGTCACGGAAAGCGCCATCGTGGAAAATATAGAGTACGCCCGGCACTTTATGAATGACCTTTGCAACCAGGGCTTCAGGTTTGCGCTTGATGATTTTGGAATCGGATTTTGCTCGTTTGCCTACCTCAAGCATCTTCCGGTGGATTTTCTGAAGATTGACGGAGGTTTTATTCGCAACCTGCCGGACAATCCGACGGATCAATGTTTTGTAAAGGCAATTGCTGATATCGGAAACGGACTTGAGAAAAAAATCATAGCAGAGTTTGTAGAAAACAAACAGACCATTTCCTTGCTTCAGGAGCTTGGAGTTGCCTACGGGCAGGGACACTATTTCAGCAA
>MHYI01000063.1:0-141 GCA_001828295.1 Planctomycetes bacterium RBG_16_41_13
GCGTAACATTTAGCATGAACTATATGACGGTATTTGATGGTATAATACTCCCTTTGGGAATAATGATAATAGAGTCACGTATCATGTAATTTTCCGCATCAAATGTTTCTATCTTTTTCGTATTTTCTATATGAACGTTTT
>MHYI01000063.1:366-478 GCA_001828295.1 Planctomycetes bacterium RBG_16_41_13
CGGCTATAATAGATTTTATAATCCTGCAATTGTTTATAATAGCTCCGGGCAGGGACAGTGGACAGGTATATATCGGGTTTTTCTCGCTGTACAAGTTAAACCTCGGACTGAA
>MHYI01000063.1:722-2007 GCA_001828295.1 Planctomycetes bacterium RBG_16_41_13
ATGATTGCTTCATCTTTCGGTTTCTCAGAGAAACCGACAATGCGTCCCTGCTCGTTTATTTTTAAAAGACCCAGGGCGTTGGCATGCCTCCTTTCCGCAGGGATGGCAGAAACAGTCACTTCAGCGCCTGAGTTGATATGTTCCCTGATAAAATGCTGATAATTCATCCGATATAACTGGTCACCGGAAAGAATCAATATGTATTCGATATTTGGTTGATCAAAGAAACGCAGGTTCTGGCGAACGGCGTCCGCAGTGCCCTGATACCAGTCCAGACTGCCTATCGTTTGGTTTGCCGCAAGGATTTCGATAAATCCTTTTGAGAAATTATCGAATTTATAGGACCTTGCGATGTGCCGGTGCAGGGAAGCGGAATTAAACTGGGTTAAAACATATATTTTATTTATCCCTGAATTCAGACTATTACTAACGGGGATATCAATCAACCGGTATTTACCGGCAAGAGGCACTGCAGGTTTTGATCGTTCTTTCGTAAGGGGATAGAGCCTTGTCCCGCGTCCCCCGCCTAAAATAACAGAAATTACATTATCCATATTATTACCTCATTATTACATTTGCTTTAAAATGTGATTTTAGTATCACTTTAGTCTAAGGGATTTGTATCATCAAACAGCACATTTACTTCTTTGCTTCAGGGATAACGGTGAGTGTGCCGCTCGTTCCGTTTCTTAAATATTCAACCGTTACCGGCTCACCAATTTTTATAACGTCGAGGACATATTTGTAATCATAGATATTGGTGATTTTCAGGTCGCCGAATCTGACAATAATATCTCCCGCCTGCAGGCCTGCTTTATCTGCGGGGCCGCCAGCCTTGACGCCGCTCAGTTTGAGACCTTCAATATCTTCTGTGGTAAAGTCGGGAATGGTGCCTAAATATATTCTTCGGGAACCGTGCAGGCTTTCCGGAGGCCCGGCATTTTTTACTTTAAAATAGTCGGGTCGCCCGGGATTTTTCACCAAATCGGAAATGATATTCTTTGCAAACAGGGCGATCTTTGCCATCCCTTCGTAATTAAGGGTCTCTGCATCATCAGTCGGCCGGTTATAATCATCATGGCTTCCGGTAAAGAAGTTCATGACAGGGACACCTTCCTGGTAGAAGGGAGTGGCGTCTGTTGGCAGATAGGGGTCGTGTTGAAGCATGAGATTAAAGCCTGACATGATATTGCGCTTTTCAAACAATTGCGGCCATGATTTTGAGGAACCAGCCCCCTGGATAATGAGTTTGTTGTCTCTCAGCCTGCCCACCATATCAAAATTT
>MHYI01000063.1:2027-2245 GCA_001828295.1 Planctomycetes bacterium RBG_16_41_13
CAGGGGGAAGGCAGGGTTTTTTATAAAATGAGAGGAACCCAGCAGTCCCATTTCTTCTCCCGACCAAAACGCAAACACAATTCCCCGTTGTTTGCCTTGTGGATTGTTTTTGTATATTTCCGCCAGAGCAGCCGCTAATTCCAGCACTACGGAAACTCCGGAGGAGTTGTCATCCGCCCCATTATGTATCATGCCCTCTTCTCCTTTCCTCGCCAGGG
>MHYI01000063.1:2297-3335 GCA_001828295.1 Planctomycetes bacterium RBG_16_41_13
TTCGCAATCATCTTTGGCATCAGCAGGGCGGAGATATCCGATGACATTGTGATCTGACGTTTTTTCACGTTGAACAGCGGTGGAAATAGTTACTTTTATTCCCGGCATGGCAAAAGTAGTTTGGGCTTCAGGTTTTTCAATGTCCAATTCAGATTGAACCGCAGCAATATCTTTTCCAATAAAGGAAAAGAGCGCCTTCGCCGCGTCGCCGCTTATTGATGCGGCTACAATGCCGGAATCAGCCGAGGCATTATCAAAGGTAAGGGGAAGCAGTTCTCCCGCATCCGGGGAATTTGGCCCCGTGACCACCAGCAGCGCCTTTGCGCCATGTTCCCTGGCAATCATAGCTTTGTAACGTAATCCGGAATAACGGTTCAAATCGTGGCGTCTCTTCATCTCAACTTTTTCGGGAATATAATTGAGGACAAGAACCACTTTATCTTTTACCTCAATGCCCGCGTATGAATCATAACCTGCGCCGTCTTCGCCCGGCATGGAGATGCCGTACCCTGCAAAAACCAGTTCACCTTCAGCGACGCCGCTTGCAGTAAAAGCAAGCGGACGAAAATCCTTCTCTAATTCAAAAGATTTTGTGTCGTTTGTTTTGCCGCTTTTGGCAATATGAAGAAAATTACCATCCGGCATGACCTCTACGCCTGAAGTAAAGGGAAACTCCAGAAAGTAGCTGCCATTTTCGCCAACAGGCGCTATCCCGGTTTTTTCAAGATGATGCGCAATATAATCAGAGGCCATTTTGGAGCCTTTTGTGCCCGTCAGTCTTCCTTCCAACTCGTCAGACGCAAGGTATGCAACGATTGTATGCAAATCTTCCTCAGTAATTTGTGGAGAAAAGAGATGGTCTGTTTTTTCAGTAAAGGAGAAGGACTGCGAAGATTCCTGAGAAGTAATTCCCCCCGTGCCTTCCTGAAGTTCAAATGCCGGTGACGTTTCAGACTGTTTTCGTACAGGCGAGGCATTGAGTGCGGAGAGCGCTTCATCGTGATTCCAGTCGGCGATAAAAAGCTGCGAGTTTTTCTG
>MHYI01000063.1:3475-4630 GCA_001828295.1 Planctomycetes bacterium RBG_16_41_13
TGAGTGAAAGATTATATAGGTATTGGAGGGGTGATAGTAGGGCGCCCAGGACATAGAGCCGAAATCGGTTAATCTGCGTTTGTCTGAGCCGTCCAGGTTCATTGTATAAACATCTGCCAATAAACCGTTTTCCTTGAAATGACGCCAAATGATCCGTTTTCCGTCAGGGCTGAAAAACGGGCCTCCGTCATAACCAGGCTGATGGGTCAGGCGGGTTTGTCCGGAGCCGTCGGCATTCATAATGTAGATTTCACCGAAGTATGAAGGATCGGTTTCAAAATGTTTTTTATCCTTGGCAGAAAGATGTTCGATGGGATATGCGTCACGCAATGAACAAAAAACAATCTTGCTGCCATCCGGAGAATATGCCCCTTCGGCGTCATAGCCCAATGCATCCGTCAGACGTTTCAGATTGCTTCCGTTACGGTGGGCAGAAAATATATCGTAATGTTCGTCATAATCCCAAGTAAACCTCTTGTTTTCCCCGGAAGCGCGGATATCAAATTCTGCTTTTTGTTTTACCGTCGCTTCGGGGTCAAGGTGTGTGGAAGCAAAAAGCGCCTCATTTGAACCTGGCCGTATAAACGAGCAGGTTGTCTTGCCCGTTCCGGGTGAAACCCGGTGAGTATCACCCGTCTCAAGATCCAGAAGGTATATCTGGAAAAACGGGTTATCAGGTTCCCGCTCACTCTGGAATATAAGGGCATTACCATCTTCAGAAAAATACCCCTCGCCCGAACGTTTGCCCTGGTAGATTAATTGCCGGGTATTTTTGAGGAATTGTTCTTCTTCAGCGCCTTCGCCCAGAGTTATCGAGGCATGAAAGGGGAAGGATAACGTTGCTATGAAAAGAGTTATTATGGTTAGGAAATTCATGCGTTTCATTGTGAGGCGCTCCTTTTTATAAAAAGGGTTTTAAAAAAGGCATTGAAAATGAACGATAATTGCCGGTAAAACACCATCTGAATGAAAAAAACATTTTTCGCATTGTAACGGGTAATTATGCAAAAAGCAAACAACGACTTTGTTGATATATTGTCTTGAATTTCGGGAAAACTTCCCTCCCTTTACCGGTATGGTAATTTATGTGGGATGGGTGAAGCGACAGCGCACTCATCAGAATTCCTTTATTCGGATAATGGCGCGGTGCGCCTT
>MHYI01000063.1:4663-5221 GCA_001828295.1 Planctomycetes bacterium RBG_16_41_13
ATTCATGAATTGCCTCTACAACGTGCTAATGTTGCTATTGTCATCGCAAAGTTTTTCAAAAAGCTAAAGTGTTACGAATTCCTTTATTCGGATAATGGCGCGGTTCATCTTCCCCATCGGTAATTTCTTTGCACACTTCCATTCGTCAGTGCATGCTTTTTGGCAAAATATTTCATTATGAAATCTGAAAATGCTCAATATACTGTTCAAATTATGCATAAAAGAGAGGCGCGATGGGGTATCATTTTTTATCGTGACAAATTTACTTCAATCTTTTTACCGGGAGAAATGGACCTATGGAACGGTTGTATTGCGATTTATTTATTGATTATTATCAGGACGAGGATGGCATATTTACGGCGGTGGCGCCAGCTTTGCCTGGTTGTGTTGCAAGTGGAAAGACGCTTGAAGAGGCATATCAGCATATAAAAGAGGCGATAGAAAGCTGTCTGGAAGTACGTAAAAAACTGGAAATGCCTATCGGTGGTAATACGTATAAAGGTAAAAATGTCTATCGTGTGATACTAAAGACATGAGTAAGCTTCCTTCGCTTTCATA
>MHYI01000063.1:5266-5408 GCA_001828295.1 Planctomycetes bacterium RBG_16_41_13
AAGACATGAGTAAGCTTCCTTCGCTTTCATATCGTGAAGTTGCGGAAAAACTCAAGCGCGCAGGCTTTGTATATGTCCGTACGGGGAAACACGATGTGTATGCAAATAAAGCCAGAAACGTTACGATACAATTGCCCCGTCA
>MHYI01000064.1:0-211 GCA_001828295.1 Planctomycetes bacterium RBG_16_41_13
AATTTGCGCAGAAACCGGCACAGGTTGAAACTGCGGCTGTTTGAGAATCTCACGGACACGTTTACCACGCTCAATAATTTTTCGGGTTGATTCATCTAGCCGCGTGCTGAAACGCGCAAACCTCTCCAACTCCTCAAATTGAGCGTAAGAAAGCCGTAAATCACTTGCTACCATCCTGTAAGACGGAAATTGCGCCTTGCCCCCGACTCTG